>JALYQY010000070.1 GCA_030855585.1 bacterium
CTGTTCGCCGGTTAAAGAGGTACGTGAGCTGGGTTCAGAACGTCGTGAGACAGTTCGGTTTATATCCGCTGTGGACGCAAGGAAATTTGAGAAGATTTGACCCTAGTACGAGAGGACCGGGTTGAACACACCGCTGGTGTACCAATTGTCCTACCAAGGGCATGGTTGGGTAGCTATGTGTGGTATAGATAAGCGCTGAAAGCATATTAAGCGCGAAACTGACTTCAAGATAAGATTTCCCTATGAGACCCCAGAAAGACTATCTGGTTGATAGGCGCAAGGTGGAAGTGCGGTAACGCATGTAGCCAAAGCGTACTAATAGGTCCATCGACTTTTTATGCACTCTTCTCTGTCTTAGATCCCTGTTTACAGGGGCCGTTACAGATAGAGAAGAGTAAAATTAGCATTGACTAGTTATTGTTGGTTTTAACCAACACTTTGTTTCATACAAAGTTCTTAAAATTCGCACATTTAAAACACATCATCGTGAACCTACGCGTAATTTGCACTGTTTAGTCAGTGTAAATTACGGAACATGGGTATCGAAAAAAGGTAACAAGAGACCACCGTCTGATCATATATATCAGGGCAAAGCCTCTCTTGCGGCCTTCTTTCGGTGTCCATGGCGCAAGGGAAACACCTGTTCCCATACCGAACACAGAAGTTAAGCCTTGCAGCGGTTACTATACTTGGCCAATCAAAGCCTGGGAAAATAGCACGATGCCGAATTATAAAAAAGCTCTCCTTACAGGAGGGCTTTTTTCTATTCAAGGGTCGTGCTATTTTCCCGATGCGGAAAATACTTTGGGGTCCCCGCCGGGCCTGACCGGTGGGGTGGTGTCACGATGCCGAATTATAGAATTGAGCCTCCTTACCGGAGGCTTTTTCTTTTGAGAAGAAAAAAAGCTTTAACTTCTTTAAACAAAGAAGCTGCGGACCACGGGCTTTCTTAACTCGGCAACAAGTTAAAAATACAATGTCTCGGCGGACTCCCTTCGGTCGGCCCCAATAGTTTCATAATGGAGTATCGGGGCTGGCGCCTCGCCGTCTATTGTATTTTTGACGTTCGCCGAATCAGGAAAGCCCGCAATGTCCGGCTAAAGACCAAGGACAAATCGCTAAAGACGATTTTGCTTTGTTTTTTATCAAGAGTAGAATAGACGAAAAGGAGAAGTTATGGCTATAGAAGTTGAGAATTATAGAACCGGTGCCTTGGTCGATTTAGTGTTACCTTATGTGGAGCCTTCAACTATCGAAACTGACGTTTCCTATCGAACGGAGACAACAAGAAGGATCGGGGCATATCTGTATTTGGAGGCTTTAGCTCAAGGGGACTGGAATCTGCCAAGGACAGAGGGGGAAAGAGAAGATCTCGGAGTTCGTTTAGGTGAGCTTTTAAATCGTATTCGTGATAATGCAGAGAGACAAGGTATTTCTATGCTTGAGGTCCTAGCGTAGCTACAAGGGTGAGAAGGAAATTGGTTGTGGTTTTTTGTTTTAAATCCTTCACCTTAATAACTGTGGAGAAAAAACGGACATAAGAATAACAGCTAAAGTTATTGCAAGAACTATTCCACAAGAGACAAATATAAACCAAAATTTAGGATCGCGAGACAACTTGTATTGATACTCCTGTTGTCTTTGGTGACGCTTGCGATAAAGTCTGCCTGAACCTCTAAGCAGTCCCCAAATAAGCAGCACTGGTATGCTTAAAATAATTAGAAACCATATTTCGTGCTTCCAGCTAAGGTCCATATATTTATTTTAATACTATGCTGACGTAAAAGACATAGGTTAAAGAGGACTGTCCTCTAACAGATAAGGAAAATGCGTTTATAAAGAAATAGCAGGCTTAGGAAAGGATCTGGCTGTGACTTTATGCCTGTTTGGGGTTGGTTGGATGTTGCAGCGTTTCTTGGGCGGCTATAGTGTCTATTGGGTAGCGAGTACGGTTTCTGGCTGATTAACGTGAGTGGTCATAAATTCTAGGTATTGGAGCAGGAATCGTGACATGCCGATGACTCCATGGGGGCAACCTATGGAGTCCTTAAGCCTTATTGTCTCAATCATGAGTTGATCTTCCAGATTACGCGTAACAATCCGTTCAGCATGGGTGTTGTAATCAGTAGTGCCGGTACGATCATCTGTGACGATCATCTTTGGTGATAGGTCCATGAATGCGGGGTTTATCACTCCAGCTGCCGTACTAAGCTCCTGCTTTGTTCTGCGCCAAAAGCCGTCCTGTAAAACTGTGGCTGGGGCAACAAGGTTTCGAGCAGACTCATCTGTGAGCTGAATACCGGTCTTAAGACTCCAGTACCCGAGGAACCACGCATCCTGTTACTAAGTCGTTATTTGTACATCCATGGGTTTTGCGAATAAGCGAAAGTTGTAAATCGAAAAAGCTCCCGTGTGTTTCAGTGGGAGGGGTCTCTGCAAGCAGGCCATTGACCACTTCAGATACTTGCTGATGTGCCAGTGCTCTCATATATGTTTATTATATAACAGGGGTGGTAAGAAGGAAATTGGTTGTGGTTTTATACCGTTATGGAGTCAGAACTGTAAACCTATGAAGTTGTTGCATCCTCTCGCAAGTGCCTCATAGCACCAACAAAGAAAAACAGAATGGGGCCTTGACCCCTAAAGCTTGTGTCATAGTTGTGTTCCTTGAGTCGAACATCTAGCATTGGATGTGGCCATTCATCAGGCCAATCACGTTCGGAAGACTCTGTAAAATTCATGCCTAGATCGGCCAAAGCTTCCCTTACATCATCAGCAGCTTCTGTGCCGTCGGTAAGTAAATGGACATAATCACCTTCGGTATGATGTGTCGTAACTTCGATTCCCATAATAATTTACTCCTTATATAATTAGTATACACCGCTAGGTTGGAAAGGGAACTGGTTGTGGTTTTATACTACCGACTCTCTTATGAGCATAGAGGGGTTGATATCTATTTAACGGCCTTGCGATAAATAGATTGCTAGAGATACGGCTGCAATGACCATGATATTTGCTGCAATAAAGTGCCAGGCATCAAATCGGCCTTGTTGCGCTTTGAAAACGACAAAGAAAAGCACATCAATGACGAAAAGCGTAATAATTGTACTAGCTATTAGTATGGGTCTAGACGTTTTCATCCCTAAAAAGTGAAGACCTATAAAAACTGATATGGCAAAGACTGTGAAAATTTCAGTTGCGTGAACTATGCGGAATGGTAGCTGGTGCGTACTGCTAAAAAACCTCATATAAATTCCAACTAAGCTGGCATGTACTAGCCATGCTGCCACGGTAAGAGGAATTGCCGTTATAAAGTTCATATCAATCATTATACCTTGCTTAGTGAAAATGCCGTTTTAATTCCAGCTTGAACCTATTGGAGTATAATAAAAATACTAGTAAGGAGGATACATCATGTTTGGGCAAAACAAAGTGCACGCAAACTTTAGCGTTGATAATTTAGAGGTAGCGAAAAGTTTTTATGTAGATAAGCTTGGGCTTAAGGTTAAGGAGAGTATGGAAGGCAATATGGTCTTAGAGGCAGGTGAGGGCACTTGTATAAACATTTATGAAAAGGCCGATCATCAACCTTGGGATGCAACAGTACTCGGTATTGAGACATCCGATGCTCATGATGCAGTCAGGCAGTTAAAAGATTTAGGTATAGAGGTAGAAAGAATTGATGGTACCGATGAATCAGGCGTAATGAGTATCCCTGAAATGGGCAAAGCGGCATGGCTTAAAGATCCTGCTGGCAACTGGGTGTGCATCAGTAGCAGACCCTAAATTCATATAAATCAGAAGTGTTCTTAATGTTGCCATATGAACTTATCATAAACTAGCATAATGACGGTTTTAAAGCATGGTAGGGTATTAGGGATTGTTCATATTTAGTACAATTGGCCGCCGAGGGGAGAGTTTTTGGTGGGGGTTATTAGGATACAGTTGCCGTTTTCGTCTGGGACACCTAGAGTTAATACTTCGGAAACGGCAGGGCCAATTTGCCGAGGCGGGAAATTAACTATTCCAAGTACTAATTTATCCTGCAGTTCTTCTTTGGTATAGTTTTGAGGTAATTGGGCGCAGGATTTCTTGATACCAATATCAGTGCCGAAATCTATCTTTAATTTGTATGATGGCTTACGTGCTTCTGGAAAATCTTCGATATCAATAATTTTGCCGACTCGCACGTCTAGTTTTTCAAAATCTTCGAATGTTGCCATAGTTTAATTATATCTTAAAATCTGCGAAGTTCATCTTCTAGCTCGTAAGAGAAGCTGTGCCGTAAATATCTATTTTTATATAAACTTATGTATCTCTAGCAGGTGGCAAGTTACTAATTTACTTGCAGGTAGGCGTCTCCACCTCTAGACTAATAGATAACAATGGGTCGATATATTACTGCAGTTCCAAATATGAATCATGTTGTCATGATTAAGGGCGTACGTTTAGTTTCAGGCGTCCGAGACGTCGGTGTCAGGGGTAGCCGATTTGTGGCTATCATCGACGAAGGTTTAGACGGCGGCGCTTACGAAACATTGGCGGTACAGGTTAGGCTAGTTTATGGTTTTAGCTTTCAGTGTGCCGTATCGGATAGTTATCAGATT
Organism: bacterium; assembly: GCA_030855585.1. Taxonomy (GTDB): domain Bacteria; phylum Patescibacteriota; class Saccharimonadia; order Saccharimonadales; family JACDBH01; genus JALYQY01. The sequence goes on from JALYQY010000070.1 coordinate 4,608, forward strand.
ATGGCATCGACTTCTGGCTATCACTACACAGGACACAATGAGCGCAAAAATCACCTACTGCAACGTACTTTGTTTCCCACCCAGAAATTTGTTATTTCCTCAGGGAGAATATTTGAGGATTTATTAACTTCCAAACAACCTGCCGGGGATATGAACATCGTTTTTAATCTGTTTTATTTGTGGGTCAGAGCAAAAGAATTGCGAGAGCTACACTTACCGCAAGAGGCCGAACTATTGCTATGGAAAATAGTCGAGCATATGCAGCAGAGAGGCACTAATGCCAAGGGCAAGAAATTGCTCAAAAAGCTAAACCGGCATGTTGATGATTCGTCGATGTTTGCAGCCAAGGTACTTAGTACCGTAGGTTCAGAAAAGCGTCGGTCTGTCAGGGAAGAGCTGGAGGCATTGATTAATTTAGATAAACTAAGGCAAAAACAGGATTTGTTGGCAGCAGGTAAGGCAGAGCACTATTTGGAGCAAGATGCAGCTTTGGCTGCGGAACAGCGGAATGTTTTTATATCGGAGATAGCCAGATTATATATCATATGGCAGTGCGGGTTAACCATGTATTACCTGAAGCAAAAGGGCGATATCTATAAAGTTGCAAGAAGTAATCCGACAGAAAAAACCACAAGCACTAGTAGTTGACTTAAGCACAAGCTTGTGATATCATAAGCACATTCAATAGGGAGATTGTAGAGGGTTCTTAGGTATTTAATGCCAAGAACCCTTTTATATCCCTAAAGAGGTGTTAATAAAATAAGCTCGCATTTAAGGAGAATACAATGGCTGGAACTAAAAACGGTGGCAAAGCTGCTGCTAACACTAACAAATCTAAGTACGGTGCAGATTTTTACGCTCGCATCGGTGCTATGGGTGGCAAAAAAGGTACAACTGGCGGATTCGCTGCAAACCGAGATTTAGCTCGTGTTGCTGGTGCCAAGGGTGGACGTATTTCTCGCCGCTCTAAGAAAATTGCCTAATTTAGGTAAACAAGGGCAATCCTAATGGACGCAATGCAAGTTAGCAAAGACGGACGATTAAGTAGGGTTCTAGATACGGTAGCAGTGTTGATAATCGGAATAACGGTAGGAATCGCCTCAATCCAACTAATTACTTGGCAAGAGACCAAAACTGTTCAGCCGATTAAAATCATACGCCGAACACCGGCAACAAATAGTTTGCCGGGCGAAGGCACTGTAGATGCTCCTAAGTACCCAGAAGGTTTGGAAATAGAAGAAGGCTAAATATTTAGCTTACAAACTAAAAACCGGCAGTTATTATGATTGCCGGTTTTTAGTTTGCGATAGCTCTACGTCTATAAGGTCGACAAAATCTAGAGCTACTGACTCGCCAACTAGTGGTGCAGTTTAGGCATTTGTACATGTTGGGAGTTTTTTGGATGCTGACAACACTGCAAGTAGGGCAGGTACTACGGCGATGTAACCAGTCGCGGTAAGTGTCTAGGCAATCCTGAATATGCTCGGGGTCGATAGTTATCTCGTAATGCTTGGCGAGTTTTTCGGCCTGGCTCCAAGCTTCTACCTCTAATTTTACAAGCTCAAAATCACTGTGGTAGTAGGAATGCTCTAAGATACCGTGAGAAACCTCATGTAATAATGACCAGGTTGCGATACCAGGCTGATTAGCCATAGGATCGTAGATAACTTTTTGATCTTTGGGCGACCAATAAAAAGTATCGCCGTGCACAAATTTTACAATAGGGTAGTCTTGCCGCAGTTTATCTAGTAACTGTATCATAGCTGTTTTTCATAATCTTTTATCATTTCGTAGCATCCGTAAATAACTGCTTCCTCTGGGTTTATGGCTCCAACAATATCGGGTATTGGTACAAGCGGGCTTTCGTATTTTTTAAGCTCGCGCATCAGAGGTTTTTTGAACTTCTTAAAGTGGCTACCTACGCCGCCACCGAATATCACGATGTCTGGTTGGACGTTAGCGATGACGTCTATAAGTCCGATGGCGATATCCTTACTAATAATCTCCCAGGTGAGGGGGTCATCAATATCGCTGGCTCGTTTGCCGAATCGTTTTACAATCGCTTTGCCGGAGGCAAAACTCTCCCATGGTACAAGTTCGCCCTTGCGCTCAAAAACCATATGGCCGACTTCGCTGTCGCGCAAATCGGGGTCAATCTTGTTGTCCACCACCAATACACTGCCGATGCCAGTACTGATGGTGATATAGAGGACCTTATTGCGCGGTGGTATAAGCAGCCTAGCTTCGGAAAGCCCGGCAAGTTTGGTATCGTTTTCTAGCAAAACGGGAGTTCTGGTGATTTTTCTTATGTCGTCACGGATCGGTACGTTTTCCCACTTTAAGTTCCCAAATGCCAAGGCTATACCTGTGTCGTGGTCTATTCTGGCAGGGGCAGAAGAGCACGCAATTGTAAAAGGAGTCGTTGTAACTTTAGCAATATTTTCTGCCAACTGGTGCTTGAATTCGTCATAATCCGGAGGGGTAGGAAATTTTAGCGAGTTTACGATTTTACCGGTTTTTGTCATTAACCCAATTAGAGTTTTGGTGCCGCCGATATCTATAGTCAGATACATGGATTTAGTTTAGCATGAGCCGGTGATAGATGCCCCAGTTGCTTACTCTTTACTTCAAGATACGTAACAGATATAATATATATTAAGTCTGATTGGGATCACAACTTACGAGTTGCCACAGTACTAAGGAGGCATGTATTAAAGACATGTCAAAAACTGCAACACTAACTATGGACGATCTTCTGGCCGATGCTGATATTCGTCAGCTAAAAGTCGGAGATGTAATCGAAGGAACAATTACCAGCGTGCGAAAGCACGAAATCTGGATAGACTTGGGCGCTAATGGCGTCGGAGTTGTCATGCGCCGCGAAATCGGTCATGGTCAAAAAATAGAAGAAAACGAAATAGTAACTGTAAGCGTCGTCGATCCTGAAATGGACGAAGGCCACGCGCTCTTAAGCATGAAGCGTGCTGCCAAAGACCGCGGCTGGGATGAACTGCAGCGATCTTTTGATTCTCAGGATATCGTAGAAGTTATAGCATATGACGCCAACCGAGGCGGTTTGCTGATAGAGCTAGAAGGTATTCGTGGTTTCTTGCCGGTATCACAACTGGCCGCCGATCACTATCCGCGCGTATCTGGTGCTGATAAAGATGAGATTTTGCAAAAGCTAAACTCACTGGTAGACATTCCACTTCGTGTACGTATTCTTGATGCTAACCGCAAAGAAAATAAGCTAATTTTCTCAGAAAAAGAAGCTGTCAAAGATGACATGCAATCACGTCTTACCGAACTTAAAGTCGGTGATGTTATCGAAGGCGTAGTCACTGGTGTAATTGATTTTGGTGCATTCGTAAATGTTAAAGGCATAGAAGGCTTGATTCACATCTCAGAAATTTCTTGGGAACGTGTAGAAGACCCTCGTGAATATGTAAAAACCGGTCAAAATGTTGAGGCCAAAATTATTGCCATCGACAAAGATCGCTTAAGTTTAAGCCTTAAGCAAATGAGTGATGATCCATGGCTAGACGAAGTTAAAGCATTCAAAAAAGGCGACGAAGTAGAAGGCAAGATTACTCGCATTACGCCATTTGGTGCATTCGTGCAACTGAGCGCCAGTGTGGAAGCATTAGTCCACGTCTCGGAGATAAGCGCCGGTGATGAAGATGCTGCCGATCCAACCGAAATATTTAAGTTAAACGAAAAGAAGAAATTTAAAATTCTTGAAATTGATACCGAAAACCGCAAAATCGCATTAAGTCTGAAGGAAAAGTAAGAGATATAACTCTTACAGAAAGGAGCCAGCTGTCATGAGTACGACCATTGAAGTCGAAGACATGATCACCGTCGGTGCATTAGCCGATAAGCTGGCTTTGCCAGTAGTAAAAATCATCACCGAGCTTATGAAGAACGGTGTGATGGCAACAGTAAACGAGAAAATTGATTTTGACACTGCCCAAATTATTACTGGTGAGCTGGGATTAGATGTTGAGCTAACCAGAAAGACAGTCGCTCCTGTAACTCTGGCAAGACCTAAGCCAACTGTCGATGATCCAAACGCAACAATTAGGCCGCCAGTCGTAGCTGTAATGGGTCACGTCGACCATGGTAAAACTAGTTTGTTGGATGCAATTAGAGGTTCGCACGTAGTTAAGGGCGAAGCTGGTGGTATCACGCAGCATATTTCTGCTTACTACATCGAACGTGAAGGCCGAGCTATTACGTTTTTGGATACACCAGGACACGAGGCTTTTGCGGCCTTGCGAGAGCACGGCGCCCAACTTACTGACTTGGTTATTATTGTTGTAGCGGCAGATGATGGTATCAAGCCGCAGACACTCGAAGCGATTCGCTTTGCCCGCAAAGCCGGTGTTAAAATTATCGTCGCTATTACCAAAATGGATAAGTCAGATGTAAACCCAGATCGAATCAAGCAACAACTTGCCGAACAAGAATTGATGCCAGAAGAGTGGGGTGGTGACACAGTTATTATGCCTGTTTCAGCAAAAGCTGGAACCGGAATCAATGAACTGCTTGATATGGTCTTGTTGGTAGCTGATGTTGAGGAACTCAAGGCAGTAAGTAATAAGCCTGCCTCTGGCTTGATTATCGAATCACATATGGAACAAGGCCGTGGTGCCGTAGCTAGAGCACTAATCACAGAGGGTACGCTTAAAAGCGGCGATATAGTTGTGGCCGGTGGAACCTATGGCAAAATCCGTAATCTAGAAGGCACTGATGGCAAACTGTTGAAACTTGCCACGCCTTCGATGCCGGTTATAATTACGGGACTCAAGAACTTACCAGAATTTGGCGATTCTTTTAGCGTTGCAGCGTCAGAAAAAGACGCTCGATTAGAGGCGAGTTCTGTATCACAGGGCCGTTCTGCTGGTGGTGGCAGTTTAAATATCAGTAGTAATGATCTTATCAGGCTTATCAACCGTAGCAACAAACTGCAAGAGCTTAATATTATTGTTAAGGCCGATGTACAGGGTTCTTTGACGTCTGTTGTTGATAGCCTAAGGTCTCTCGACAACGAAGAAGTTGCCGTAAGGGTAGTTGGTAGTGGTGTAGGTACGATTACAGAAAACGACGTGCATATGGCTGCTACTAGCAATGCGATTATCTATGGATTTCACACTATGTTTCCAGCCAGCATCAAGCAGTTGGCGTCCAGAGATAAAGTTTCTGTGAGATTATTCCAAGTCATTTACGAGTTAATTGATGACGTTAAGCTGGAGCTTACCGGTATGTTGGCCCCAGAAGTAATCGAGACTGAATTGGGTCGACTTATTGTGCGCGGTATATTTAAAACTACCAAGACAGAAGTTATCTGCGGTGGTGAAGTAACCAAAGGCAAATTGATTGTTCCGTCTTTGGCTAGAGTCATGCGAGATGATGAGGTATTGGCAGAAGTAGAAGTAACTAATCTTAAGCGCGGCCCAGCCGACGCAAAGGAAATCATAGAAGGTGAAATGTGTGGGCTTAGTTTTACTAGTAAGTCTCGAGTAGATTTGCAAGAAGGCGACCGCATAGAGTTCTTCAAACGCGAGCTAAAGGCTAGGACGTTAGCTTAGATTAAGGGTTATGGTAAGATAAATCTATGTTCAAACTCGACAATGAATTCCTAACAAGTCTCGGTCTAGGCGGGCTGCCGGTTGATGAAAAAAACAAACTTTTGCAGCATATCTACGAACGCTTGGAGATGAATGTTGGTATGCGTTTGGCAGAAAAAATGACCGATCAACAACTGGATGAGTTTGAAGGTTTTATAGATAAAAATGATGAAGCCGGCGCCTTAAAGTGGCTAGAATCTAACTTTCCTAATTACAAACAGGTCGTAGCCGAAGAACTTGAGAAACTAAAGCAAGAAGTTTCCCAAGCCGCGCCGCAGATTTTGGCGGCAGCTCAGAATGTACCTGTTGCACCACCACAGCCGCAGTATCCTCCTAATAACGCGCCTCAGCCTGGCCAGTTTCAGCCTCAACAAGACATGCCTCAAACTTATTCTAATCCTAGCTATCAACCCCAGGCAGCACCGCCTCAACAACCGGTGGGCGGCTACAATCAGACTCCTCAGCAGCCTATGCCACAGTTTCCGTATCCACCGCAAGATCAGCAACAGCCTCCTGCAACACCTCAGCAACAATAAAAATGTTTATTAGTTTAGTCTAGAACCATAGCCAGCTATAAAAGCTTCGCCAGTCATCTCAGGCTTACCGGTTGGCTTGAGTTTTTCAATCTTTAAAGCTTTTTCTGAACAATAAACAATTAGTTGATGATCTATAATTTCGGATTGGCCGGTTTCACCATTGTAATCTATCACTGAAGCTTGAGTAATAATTACATCAATATTGGCCAATTTAGTGCTACTCTTAGGCCATTCTATAAAAGCTCTAATCTCTCTTTCGAGTACTTCTGCGGGTTTGCTAAAGTCTAAATTGCCATCAGCTTTAGTAAGTTTGCGGGAATAGCTTGTTCTGATAGGGTGAGGCTGCTGTCTTGGTTTTAGACTGCCATTTGCGATGCCGGGCAAAACTTCTAAAAGCATCTCAGCACCTATCTTTTGTAGCTCTAGAGTTAATTCTGCTTTACTTTCTTTTCCGGTTAGATTTTCGGTTTTTTGCTTGTAAATCGGTCCTTCATCCATGCCGGCCGTTAGCTGCATTATTGATACACCTGTTTTAGTGTCTCCATCTAAAATAGCTTGCTCTATAGGCGTAGGACCACGATAAACAGGTAAAAGAGAAGGGTGGACATTAATTATACCCAATGGGAATTCATCTAAGATAGTCTGCGGTATTATTCTTCCATAGGCCGCTAGAACTGCCAACTGAGCATCGTGATCACCTAGTTCGTCCAATTTTCCTGTAACATGTTTTTCTATTTCAAAACCGGCTGATGCAACGGCGTTGAGTATAATTGGGTCTACACTTTTAATTCCAGTAGCCAGCTTTTCGTTTCCAAAAAAGACTACTTTAGGTTTTTTCATTAAATTGCCCATAGCTTTGGATTATCTTTAATTTCTATTTCGTAATCCAGCGAAACAAGTTTGCCCTCGTCATTAAGTCTGTAGAAAGCATCTTTTTTGTCTTTGATAAGGTCAATAAAAACAACGCCGTTAGTGTGGTCTATCTCATGTTGCAAAACACGAGCCAAAAAACCCTCTGCTGTAATTCGTACTGGTCGTCCGTTTTGATCTAGTGCTTTAATGCGTACTTTGGTATAACGCGGAACTTTGCCATAAGTATCGAGGATGCTCAAACAGCCTTCATAATCTTCTTCAATTTCACCTTCGTACTTAGTGATCTCTGGGTTAATTAGGGTCATAAAGGTACGGTCTTTTTTGTCATCAAAATTATTTCTAATCACAACAACGCGCATTAGTTTATCTATTTGTACGCCCGCTAGAGCAACGCCTACTTCGTGACTGCGGTTATCTTCCCAGTCAAGCGTTGCCGCCTCCATGTCACTAATTAGTTTTTGGACTGCACTATCTATTAATCCCACGCGCTTAGAGCGTTTTCGTAGGCTGCCGTGTGGCAGGGTAATAATATTATCTTTTGAAGCCATAAGTCCGAAATAGTATAACAGAGTAAAAGCAGCTATAACAGATTAATTGGATCAAGGTCGTAGGTATAATCGCCAGTAGGTAGTTTTGAAATTAATTCAGTTAGTCGTGTTCTTTGATTTGATTTAATAACTAGCTGCCAATGAAAAGTACCATGAGTTTTTTCGTAAAAAGCCGGGGCAGGATCGCTTATTTCTATTGCCAGCTTCATTTCATGAATATGCTTATGGAGCTTTAAGGTAAATTGCTCTGCGGTTCGGGCCGTCTTACGATTAACATCGATTTTTAATAAATATCTAAAAGGTGGAAAGCCAAAACGTTTACGTTCTTCAAGCTCTTGTGTGTAAAGTTGGTGCCAATTTTGTGTAACTGCTGCGATTAACATGGGATTTTTGGGGTTGTATGTTTGAACGATAACTTCACCAATTGCATGGCCCCGCCCAACACGACCAATGGCCTGGTGCAATAGCTGATAGCTTCTTTCGGCCGCCGAAAAATCTGGCATATGCAGACCAGCATCGGCATTAATTATACCAACCAAGTTTAATTTTGGCAGATCGAGGCCTTTGCCAATCATTTGGGTACCAACAATAATATCCACTTCACCTTTTTGGATAGCTTCAAAATGTTTATCAAGTTTTTCAGCGGCAAAATTATCGGTATCGAACCGTTTGATTATCGCTTCTGGCAATAATTTTTGTAATGACTCTACCAAAGCTTTAGTTCCAATTGATCGGTAGATAATATTATCACTGCCACAATCGGGGCAAGAATAGGGCGGATTGCCCCGGTATCCGCAGGTATGACAGCGCATTGTGTGATTGTCACCATGATACGTTAGCGGTAGATCACAGCGGGGACATAGTGCATTCCAGCCGCAGCTCTGGCATAAAATTAATCTTGCAGTTCCGCGCCTATTTAGAAAAATTAATGACTGTCGTTTATTAATAAGGTTTTGCTCTATAGCGCTGAGCATAGGGTCGGATATTACAGGATGTCGATTGAAAAGGTTTTTATCTTTTATGTCTAATATTGTTCTGGTAACTTTTTGGGGCAATTTTGCGGTTTTGTTCATTTCTAAAATAGTTAAACCCGTTTGTTTAGCTATAAAATATTCGGTAATAGTTGGCGTGGCGCTGCCGTACAAACTGATAGCGCCGTGGATATTAGCCAGTGCACCAGCCGCTCGAAGCCCATAATATCTGGGAGATTGTTCCTGTTTGTATGCAGGCTCGTGCATTTCATCGACTACAATTAGTCCTAACTTTTTTATTGGACTAAATAGCGCCGAACGGGTACCGATAATAACCAATGGTTTGGTGGAGTGTAGAATCTTTAGCCAGTTTCGGTTGCGAGTTGCTTTGGTAAGTCCGGAATGCATGACTACGACCTTGCTGCCAAATTGCTCTATAAACGATTGAGCAATTTGAGGCACAAGCGATATTTCTGGTGTTAAGATCATTACAGAATCACCAATCTCAATAATTTTTTTTGCTTGCTCTATGTATATACGTGTTTTTCCGCTGCCAGTGGCACCATGAAGTATAAAAGATTTTTTATCTGATAAAGTAATTGTTTCCATGACTAATTTTTGTTGATTTGTTAAAGACGGTAAGGATAATTTCTCGCTTGGTCTCTCAGTGATATGTCGATGTTTTATATCAAGTCCACTAGGCAAAAACAGCTGTGCAATTGCTCCACTGCCGGCAGGATAATAATCAGATATCCAGGAATGGAATTTTAGAATATTTGGAGGCAATATTTCATCGACCAGCAGTTGAATAACATGCTTAGTAGCAAACTCTGGTTTATCGGTTTTTGATTTAATAAAACCAGTTATGTTTTTACGCCCAAAGGGAACTAACACCACCGACCCAGCTGGCAAGCTAAGTTTGGAAGAGTAGGTAAGGGCAGCTGGCTTAGTATATCCAGCTTCTGCAACAAACACCTCGTAGTAGAACATGAGGATATTATAGCTGCCGCAATGAAACATTTATAAAAAATAGCGTCTCTTCGACCTTGCATGTATGCAAAATGCACGTTATACTAATCGTTGTCTGAATAACAATAGGGAGAGGCAGTGCTAGACGTTTTTATCACATCGCGAGTACGTCGCAAGATCATAGTAATCTATGCTAAATATCCGGACTTTAAAACTCATGTCCGAGGTTTAGCTAAGCTTATTAAAGAAGATGCGGGAAATATCCAGCGTGAACTTAAGCGCCTAGAAAAAGTTGGTTTCTTACTAAGCGAACGTCAAGGTAACACAAAGATTTATCATACAAATAAGCACTTCCCAATATTCAAAGAGCTACAAAGTATAGTGTTAAAATCACAACGTACAACTCAAAAAAAGAACCAAATGTAGCTTAAGTATTGCTAAATTATCTCTGTTAGGTTAGAATATACAAATATGATTTCAGTTACACGAAAAGATGGCAAAGAGCCAGTTGAAAACGTACTTCGTCGGTTTAACCGCAAAGTACAGTCAGCGGGCGTTATTGCCGTTGCCAAAACCGGCCAATATTTTGAAAAACCTTTAAGCAAACGCGAGCGTCGTATCAAGGCTATTGCCCGCGCAGAGCGCAAGGCTATCAAGGTTAAAAAACTCAAACTCGGCCAAAAGTAACAAAAACGTTCAGATTGGCGCCATACCGCTGTTTTTCTGCGGCAAGCACTTCACCGTATAAAAATACGGCTCGTTTGCTTTCCTCGAAAGAACAACGGTCTTGCATCCAATCTGAACGTTTTATCATGTCTCTTTGAAAGGGTTTTTTTATTTAGGTGCTTCTCTGTTACACTATGGATGATATGAGTTTAAAAGTGCGATTAGATCAAGATATTAAGACTGCCATGCTGGCGGGAGATAAAGTATTGGTCACGACACTCCGTGGCTTAAAAAGTGCCATATTGAATGTCGAAGTTGCCGAAGGCAAACGTGAGCAAGGATTAGATGACGACGCGATTATAGGTATTTTTCAAAAAGAAGCAAAAAAACGTCAAGAAAGTGCAGATTTATTCAGTCGTGGTGGCAACCAAGAAAAGCACTTAGCAGAACTTGAAGAAAAAAAAGTTATAGAAGCATATTTGCCAGCGCAATTATCAGAAGCAGAAGTATCAAAAATGGTAGATGAAATTATAGCTGCAACTGGTGCTTCGGGGATGCAGGCAATGGGTCAGGTAATCGGGGCTGTCAAACAAAAAACCGGAGCTACGGCTGACGGTTCATTAATCGCACGTATTGTGAAAGATCGTTTGAACGCATGATACTTTTTATGGGTGTTGCTGGCTCCGGCAAAAGCATGCAAGGTAAATTACTAGCAGATAAGCTTGCATTGCCTTGGTTATCGACTGGTGAATTTTTGCGCATGATGATAGCAGGTCAAAGACGCAAAGACATGCTGGCAGGCAAGTTGCTAAACGATCAGGAAATCATAGGATTAGTACAGAAGATTTTTAATGTGGTAGGCGCTGACGGAGAGTTTATCTTGGATGGTTTTCCACGTACTTCAGCACAAGCCGATTGGCTATTAGCTCAAGTTAAACATGGGCAATTAAAAATTAGTGCTGTTGTGCATCTGCAAGCTTCAAAGGACGTCGTGTTGAAGCGGTTAATAGGCAGAGGAAGACAGGACGATAACGAATCATCGATTAAAGAACGTTTCGAAGAATACGAAGCATCTATCAAACCAATCTTAGGACAATTCATGATTTCTAATATTCCTATTTTAGAAATTAATGCCGAACTTGATCCTAAAACAATTCATCAAGAAATTATAACTAAACTCGAGGCGGCTACTGGTGTTCACGAAAGTTAAGACTGATTCTGAGATTGAGGCAATGCGCACTTCAGGGGCTATGAATGCGACAGTCCTTGAGATTGTGCAGGCCCATACTGTGGCTGGTATGACTACCAAAGATCTGGCTCTTATCGCTGCAGAAGAACTTAAGGCACTGGGCGGCAAACCTTCTTTTTTGGGTTACCAGGGTCATTCGCCATTTCCTGATGTTATATGCATTTCAATCAATGATGAAGTAGTACACGGCATACCTAGCGATCAGGTTTTAAGAAATGGCGACGTTGTCAGCATAGATTTTGGTGTAACTTATGATGGTATGGTTACTGACGCTGCACGGACATTTTATATTGGTGATACCAAAGAACAGGTCAAGAAGCTTATCCAAAATACAGAAAGGTCAATGTACGCAGGTATAGACGTGCTAAAAGATGGCGTAAGAATTGGCGATATATCTAATGCGGTGCAAAAAATGTTAGTTGCAGGCGGTTACGGAATTGTTCGTGATTTGGTAGGCCATGGTGTTGGTCATCAATTACATGAAGAACCTGATATACCAAATTACGGCTTTGCGGGTTCTGGTCCAGTATTAAAAGCAGGTATGACAATAGCCATAGAACCGATGGCAACACTTGGAACGCACGCTGTTACGGTAGATGATGACCATTGGACAATCCGTACGGCCGACGGTTCATTGGCTGCGCATTTTGAGAATACAATTCTGATCACTGAACGTGGCCACGAAATCCTCACCGTAAAATAATTGGCTGTACCTGTTGCGATTAGGTAACCTTAAGAGTTATACTGCAAAGCATGCGCGACTCGGCATTTCCGCACTTTGTCGGTATTGATATAGGTACATCCACCGTTAGGTGTGTTGTTGGTATGTTTGACGATGCGGAAGCAAATACCCCTTCAATTATTGGTTATGGCTCCGCTCCTAATATGGGGATGCGAAAGGGCGTAGTGTCTCATGTCGAAGATGTAGCTCAAGCAATTGCTCAAGCTGTGTCGGAGGCTGAGAGAATCTCTGGTACGCGTATTTCGGCCGCTACAGTCAACATCAATGGTGCGCATGTTGCAGGCATAAATTCACGAGGTGTAATTGCTATAAGCACCGCCAACAGAGAGATTAGTATAGAAGACCGCGAGCGAGCCGAAGAAGCGGCTACAATAATTCAGTTGCCGCCAAACAGAGATATTATTCAGGTTTTCGCAAAAAATTATCGTCTGGATGGGCATGAAAGTATTAAAGACCCAGTAGGTATGAACGGCGTAAGGCTAGAAGTTGATACTCATATTTTGACTGTGTCTACTCCAGCAATCAAAAGCTTGGATGCAGCCATGCAAAAAGCCAATATTTTTCCGACCCATCACACTGTTTCTAGTTTGGCTGCAGCCGAGGCGGTATTAAATCGTCAACAGAAAGAGTCAGGCACGGCAGTAGTTGATATAGGGGCAGGCACTACTAATATAGTTGTTTTTGAAGATGGTGAAGTTCAGCATGTTGCCGTTATTCCAATTGGCGGTATACATATGACCAATGACTTAGCTATTGGTCTCAGGACAGATCTAGATATTGCAGAAATGACCAAACTTAAGCACGGGTCAATAAAAAATGATGCCAAGAGAAACGCAATTATAAAAGTAAGGCATGAAGACGCTGAGCATGAGTTTAACATTGCTGATGTCCATATGATTTTGGAAGCTCGGGCAGAAGAATTGTTTGAATATGTTGATAAAGAACTCAAAAAAATTCATAAGTCCGGTAAATTACCGGGTGGAGTTGTGCTGGTAGGTGGAGCATCGCGTTTACCGGGTATGGCTGAATTTGCTAAGGAATCACTACAGTTACCCGCTCGAATGGGACATTTACTGCCAGTAACCGGCATAGTGGATGCGATTGCTGACGAGCCATACGATACGGCAATTGGTCTGATGTGGCTGAATATGCTGCTTGGACAACATGGTGACTCAGGAGCGACAGGGGCAGATAGCTTTGCAGGCATAAAAGCCTCGGCACAAAATGTATTCAAGCGGTTTGGTCGCAAGCAATAAATAGCTCTGATAACATTTTTTATACGTAAGTGATTGATTAGGGTAAAACGGTGCGCTATACTGACAATCAGATAAAGGAGTTGTCATGCCACAGGTTACACCTACTATAGAAACATTTGCCAGGATTATTGTTGTTGGCGTTGGTGGCGCGGGCGGTGCGGCAATCAATCGCATGATCGAATCCGGAGTACACGGAGTAGATTTTGTAGCTGTTAACACCGATGCCCAAGCATTACATCATTCATTAGCTCAAACCAAAATTCATATTGGCAAGGATGCAACCAGGGGTCTAGGAGCTGGTGCAGATCCAATTGTTGGCCAAAAGGCTGCTGATGAATCCCGCGAAGAAATTGCACAGTCACTGTCTGGCGCAGATATGATATTTGTTACTTTGGGCGCTGGTGGTGGAACAGGTAGCGGCGCAGGTCCAATTGTTGCCGATCTGGCCCATCAGACAGGAGCTTTGGTGGTTGGTTTTGCGACTAAGCCATTTGCATTCGAAGGCGTAAAGCGTCGTCGAAACTCAGAGATCGCTATCGAAGGCTTGCGTCGTCATGTGGACACTTTAATTACCATTCCGAACGACAGGTTATTACAGACCATCGATCGTCACACACCGCTTTTGGACGCCTTTAAGGTAGCTGACGATGTTTTGCGCCAGGGCGTGCAAGGTATATCCGATCTTATAACAGTAAATGGATTAATAAATCTTGACTTTGCAGATGTAAAAACAGTCATGAGCTCAGCCGGATCGGCACTTATGGGTATAGGACGAGCCAGCGGTGAAAACCGAGCTGTAGAAGCTGCCCAGCAAGCCATTGAGTCACCACTTCTAGAAGTTTCTATAGATGGAGCTAGGGGAATATTGTTTAACGTTATTGGTGGAAATGATCTTACTATGCATGAGATTAATGCTGCAGCTGAAGCCATTACCAACGCCGCAGACCCAGATGCCAATATTATATTCGGTGCAACAATAGACGAAGAGTTACAAGGTGAAATTATCATTACAGTAGTAGCTACAGGATTTGACGCTGCTTATTTTGCGAATCGTACTTTGGATGAGCCAGTTGTCCAAACTGAGACAGCCTCTATGGTAGCTACAACTAGCGAAAATACCATGTCTGAAATTAATATGGATCTAGAGAAAAAAGAAAGCGATGAAGTAGCGGCGGCATTCCAAAACGATGAGCCTGCAAAAGCCATTTGGCACACAGACGAAGAAAACGGACTTTCTGGAAGCAGCGAAACTAGTAATAAATCGGCCGAAGGCTTCTTCGGAACAGTTGAGCAAGATGATGATCTAGAAAAACCTTCATTTTTAAGGCGCTTAAAACGTCATCGTACCTCTGATAAAAAAGACAAAACTGATCCTAAATCATAAGCTTTAAGGTAGTAAATAATACACTACCAAACTGCTTGCAAAGCGCTACCTATGGGGCTATTATGCTTATTAATAACGCTATATCTAGTACGGTAAATGTTTATAGAGCTATAGCGGCTAGTACATAAAAAATTTAATACTTGTTTCCTAACCCCTAAAAAGGTAGGTAATAAGAGAGGGGTACATTATGAGATGCAACCAATGTTCTTTGGCCGATACAAAAGTTATCGAATCCAGAGATGTTGCAGAAGGCAAAGCCATACGGCGACGCCGCGAATGTACAGCTTGCCAACATCGTTTTACTACTTATGAACGCTTAGAGAGGCCACAGCTCATTGTCATCAAAAATAATGGTGCACAAGAGCTATTTAGCAGAGATAAACTGCTAGCAGGACTATATAGAGCTTGTGAAAAAACTAATGTGACCAGTGTCGAATTAGAGCATGTAGTAGGAAGGATAGAGGACAAGCTTTACGAATGCGGCGAGACAGAGATTGCTTCGAGTAAGATAGGCCAGTACGTAATGGACGAACTGGCACTGGTAAACGAAGTTGCCTATGTGCGTTTTGCAAGTGTTTATAGGCGATTTAAAGATATCGCAGGTTTTGAAAAAGAATTGTCGCAGATTAAAAATTTGCGTACAGAGCCCGCCAAATCCTGATTGGATTTGACGGTTCTCCTAGTCATTGATGTAAGAATGAATACCGAGGAGAGCTGTTCCGCTAAACTTTGCAAAAAGATATTAAGCGGGGGACTCTGTAACAAACATTAATACAAAATAAATCAGTCTGCTTACGTGAGGTGGCAGATTAGAGGGAGTAAGGGTAGTACAATGTCACAAACAACAGGTCTGGGAGTTAAGAGGCTCTTTACCAAGCCAAAAACTAAAGCCTACGACAACATCAAGTGGACAAAGCGTGATTCAGTTATCAATAATCCGATGACTGGCAAACCGGTTTTTGAACAAAGAGGTGTGGAGTTTCCAGAAGGTTGGTCATTGAACGCCATTAATATTGTGGCTCAAAAGTATTTTTCTGGTACGCCTGGTACCAAACAGCGTGAATCTTCGCTAAAGCATCTAGTCAATCGAGTAGCTGATACTATTACTCGCCAGGGCTTACAGGAGGGTTATTTCGAATCTGACACCGAGGCAGAAGATTTTAGGGAAGAACTTAAAGCTATTTTAGCTACCCAACGAGCAGCATTTAATTCGCCAGTTTGGTTTAATATCGGTGCCGAAGATCGCACCCAGCAAGCCAGTGCTTGTTTTATTTTGGCAGTTGAGGACACAATGCCTTCGATACTAAACTGGTACAAAGAAGAAGGCATGATATTCAAGGGCGGCTCAGGCTCAGGATTAAATGTAAGTGCTATTCGATCAAGTAAAGAAAAGCTTGGTAAGAGCGCTGGAACAGCTAGTGGTCCATTGAGTTTTATGCGTGGTGCAGACTCTTCCGCCGGAGCTATCAAAAGCGGTGGTAAAACCCGTAGGGCAGCCAAGATGGTTATTATGAACTCTGATCATCCGGATATTTTAGAATTTATTTGGTGCAAAGCTATAGAAGAGCGCAAGGCCCGAGTCCTTAAGGAAGCTGGCTTTGATATGGATCTAGATGGCAAGGACAGTTTCTCCGTGCAGTACCAAAACGCTAACAACTCGGTGCGAGTAACCGATGATTTCATGCAAGCAGTTTTAGAGGACAAAGAATGGGAACTGCGGGCCGTTACAAATGGCAAAACAGTAGAAACAGTTCAAGCCCGTGAATTATTCCGTCAGGTAGCAGAAGCTGCGTGGGAATGTGCTGATCCTGGTATGCAGTTTGA
Organism: bacterium; assembly: GCA_030855585.1. Classification (GTDB taxonomy): domain Bacteria; phylum Patescibacteriota; class Saccharimonadia; order Saccharimonadales; family JACDBH01; genus JALYQY01. The sequence goes on from JALYQY010000070.1 coordinate 21,256, forward strand.
TACAACCATCAATCGTTGGCACACTACTCCAGTTGCTGGTCGAATCAACGGTTCCAATCCGTGTTCGGAGTACATGCATATCGATAACTCTGCCTGTAACTTAGCTAGCATCAACTTGCTTAAGTTTTTGAGCAACGAAGGGGTGTTTGATATCGATGGCTTCAAACATGCCGTAGAAGTAATCTTTACGGCTCAAGAAATATTGGTAGGTTATTCGGAATACCCAACCGAAAAGATTGCCAAGAACACTCGCGCATTCCGTCAATTGGGCATCGGCTATGCCAATCTAGGGGCGCTGTTGATGGCCATGGGCTTGCCGTATGACTCCGAAGAAGGTCGTGCAATTGCAGCATCTATTACAGCTTTAATGACTGGACATGCTTACGCAACCAGTGCCAAGCTTGCCCGTCAAGTAGGACCATTTGCCGGCTTCCATAAAGACCGCGAAGGCATGCTAAGCGTGCTCAAAATGCACCGAGCGGCAGTTAGTGAAATAGATGCTGGGTTAGTAGCCGAAGAACTTTTGAGCGCTGCAGCCAGCGCATGGGATGAAGCAGTTGAGTTGGGTGAGCTTTATGGCATTCGTAACGCCCAAGCATCAGTATTGGCACCAACCGGAACGATTGGTTTCATGATGGACTGCGATACTACAGGTATTGAGCCCGATCTTGGGCTGGTTAAATTCAAGAAGCTTGTTGGCGGTGGTACGATGACAATCGTTAATCAAACTATTCCAAGGGCGCTCAGGACGCTTGGTTACAAAAAGAGTCAGATTGACGACATCATTAACTATATCGACATCGAAAAAACGATTATCGGTGCGCCGCACCTGCAAGAAGGACACAAGGCTGTATTTGCTTGTTCAATGGGTGACAATTCAATCCATTATTCTGGACACGTTAAAATGATGGGTGCCGTGCAGCCATTCTTAAGCGGAGCAATTTCAAAGACCGTCAACATGCCAGAAGACGTAACTGTAGAGGACGTAGAGCAGCTTCACATTGATTCATGGAAATTAGGTCTTAAAGCCGTAGCAATCTACCGAGAAGGCAGTAAAGTCGGTCAACCGCTTAGCATGATGAAAAAGGGTGGCAATGCCAAGAACGAAATTGAAGACAAGCCAGAGTCAATCGAGAGCCTAAACGACAAAATAATTGTTAAAGGCGCAATTAGGCGAGAATTGCCTAGAGTGCGCACCGCCAAAACAATTTCGTTTAAGGTATCAGATAGCCGTGGATATGTAACAGTTGGCGAGTTCGAGGATGGAACACCAGGTGAGGTATTTATACGCATTGCCAAACAAGGTTCAACCCTGTCGGGCATAATGGATGCTTTTGCGATATCCATCAGCCATGGCTTGCAATACGGTGTGCCACTTAAGAACTATGTAAAGGCATTTACTCACATGTCGTTTGCGCCAGCCGGAATCACTGATGATCCAGAAATTCGCACAGCGTCTTCGTTAATGGACTATATATTCCGACGTTTAGCTCTGAGCTATCTTTCATTCGATGATCGTCTGGAACTTGGTCTTGCTAATTTTGAGGATATGCCAGAAGAGCAAACTAGTCTACTAGAAGAGCCCGTCGAACAAACCGAGGAAATAAAGGTGGTCGCGGCAGCGGTAGCACCAGTGGCTCAAACAGTAGTTGCACCAGTGGCGGTTGTGAGGGCGCCAAAAAAGACCTCCAACCCCGATGTGGCAGCACCGATGTGCTTTAACTGTGGCAATCAGACCCAAAAGGCTGGTAGCTGCTATGTCTGCACAAGCTGTGGCTCCACCACCGGCTGTAGCTAGATTCTAGAACTTAGAACCTAGAACTTAGGGGGCCTGAATGGGCCCTCTTCAACATCTAGCATCCAGACTCTAATATCTGTTAGAATAAGCATATGCACGTTATAGTAATCTATCGTCCTAATTCGGAATATGCCAGGCAAGTTGAGGATTATATTGTTGATTTTGGCCGATTTCATCCTGGTCAGGAAATAGAGGCTGTAAATATCGACAGTATCGAAGGCGCGAAAAAAGCCGAGTTGTACAGAGTGATGCAATACCCAGCTATATTGGCCCTAAAAGATGATGGACAGGTGCAACAGCAGTGGGAAGGAATAGACAAATTACCACTCATGAATGACCTTGCGTATTTCGCTCGCCAGTAACTCGTTGTGTTTTTAATGTAACAGATGTAAAATAGAGTTAATCCGTTCGTCAAAAAGAGGCGAATAGCGGCTATCACCCGCAAGGAGCAGGAAGAAATCTATTCGAGACTAGAACCTGCCGGTCGAGACTCCGTAATGTCGTAACTAAGAGCCATTTCTTTGGAAGTCAGATGGTACCTCCGGCAGTTGCCGGATCTGACGGTCAGAAGATATGGTTTTTATTTTTTCACCCACCAAACTTTTTAAATAACCATGCATTACGTATACGTTCTACTAAGTAAGAAAGACAACCAGATGTATATAGGCTGTACAAATAATCTCAAGACTAGAATTAGCAACCACAACCAAGGGCTAGTTAAGTCTACTGTGAACAGGAGGCCACTTGAGATTATTTTTTATGAAGCATTTCTTAGACAGGATGATGCATTCCAAAGAGAAAAATGGCTTAAAACTGGTTGGGGGCGTAATCATATCCAAAAAATGCTTCATAATTACTTAAAAAATTTAGGTGGGTAAAGGAGAAATATGCAAAAAGAAGGAAAATTATGGCCTGCAGATCAAGACCGTACGCCCAGGCAAACTAGGTTTTGGGATTCTGCAAATCCTTTAGAGCTTACCGATCATGATGATTCAGCCGAAGACGTAATTCGAATTGAAATCTTTGAAACCCCGGAACAAATAGAAAATCGGCTGAAAGATCAGTTCCCAATTTATCGAGCAACTAAATTTGGCAAGCGTGTACTTGGTTTCGAAAGAGGTACTTTACATGAAATTTAAATCAGGCACACGGCGTAAGGCAATCGAATACGAAAACGACTTAGTTAAGTATTGGAAAGAGAATAAAACTTTTGAAAAATCGGTCGAGATGCGGCCAGCCGACAATGCCTATGTGTTTTACGATGGCCCGCCGTTTATTACCGGCGTGCCTCACCACGGAACATTACTCACAAGCATAGTCAAAGACGCTGTGCCACGCTTTTGGACCATGAAAGGCAAACGAGTTGAGCGAGTTTGGGGCTGGGATTGCCATGGCTTGCCAGCAGAAGTTTATACCGAGAAAAAGCTAGGCATCACTGACAAAAAGGAGATTGGTACCAAAATTAGCTTAGAGGATTACATCATAGCTTGCCGAAATAATATGGTAGCTACAGGTAACGCATGGGAAGACACTATCGATCGTATTGGCCGCTGGGTGGATTTTAAGGGTGCCTACAAAACCATGGACAAAGAGTACATGGAATCTATTTGGTGGGCGTTCAAGCAGCTTTATGACAAGGGCAAGATTTACGAAGGCGAAAAGGTGCTAATGTACTGTACGCACGATGCTACACCGCTGGCAAAGGCCGAGATTGCCATGGATAACAGCTACCAGGATGTCACCGATCCAAGTGTATATGTGAAGTTCCGGCTGTTGCCGGAAGAGGGTAAAGGGTTAGGGGTAGAGGGTGGAGATGTGTACTTGTTAGCGTGGACTACGACGCCATGGACCCTTAACGCCAACACCGCCATTGCCATAAGTAAAGACGTAGAATATGCGGAAGTACTGGTAGACGGTGAAAAGCTAATACTTGCCCAAAACTTGTTGGACAAAGCACTTACTAACGAAAAACACCAAGTCTTACCTTACGAAGTCTTAAGGACTTTTAAGGGCGAAGAGTTAGTGGGTAAATCATATGAACCTTTGTTTGAGAATCGTGGAGAAAATGCCCACAAAATCTGGGACGCTTGGTTTATTCATACTGATGATGGTACCGGTATTGCGCACGAAGCGCCGGCTTACGGCGAAGAAGACTATCAACTTAGCCGCGAAAATAAAATACCGATGATATTGGACACTGACGAAGAAGGTGTTTATACAGAAGGCGAATGGAAGGGACGGCAGGTTTGGGAAGTTAATAAAGAAATAGCCAAAACCCTGCACGAGCGGGGAGTAGTTTGGAAAATTGATTACATTAAACATAGCTATCCTCATTGTCATCGCTGTGGTACCAAGCTCATGTATCGAGCTGTGCCAAGTTGGTTTATGGACATAGATGGCCAGAGGCCGCAAATGCTGGATGCAAACAGCCAGGTTTATTGGTTCCCAGAACATATCAAAAATGGCCGTTCTGCTAAAACTATTCAAAGTGCACCAGACTGGAATTTGAGCAGGGATAGATTTTGGGCTACGGCAATGCCAGTATGGAAAGGAACAGATAAAGACGGCAAAGAATTGATCAAAGTCGTTGGTTCTTATGCGGAGCTCAAGGAGTTATCGGGGCAAGAGCTAGACGATTATCACAGGCCATGGGTAGATGACATTACCTTCACAATAGATGGAGTAGAGTATAAAAGAATCGAAAAAGTGATGGATAGTTGGTTTGAAGCTGGCTCCATGCCCTTTGCTCAGTTTCATTATCCGTTCGAAAACCAAAAAAAGTTTGAACATAATTTTCCAGGCGAATTCATAGTTGAGTACGTTCCTCAGGTTAGGGCATGGTTCTATTACCTAAACGCTGTTAGTGTCGGGCTGTTTGAAAAAGTACCGTTTACGACAGCTCTAGTACATGGCACGATAGCCGGCAATGACGGCCGCAAGATGAGTAAGAGTTATGGCAATTACACCGATCCAAATGAGCTGATGGATAAATATTCGGCTGACTCCTTGAGATTTTTATTGCTTTCAAGTCCTTTGCTAAACGGCGAGGATTTTGCACTTATTGATAAAGATGTATCTGATGTTGCGCGCAAATTAAGTATGGTTTGGAATATGTTTGACTTCTTTACGATGTATGCCGAAGTCGATAATTATGAATGGCACCCTAACGCTACTTCGGACGAACCAATTACTGACGAAGCTACCATGGACAAGCTAGAAAATCTAAGTAATCCGCTTGATTTATGGATAGTTTCGCGCGTGCATCAATTAACCCAAGATGTGCATGATCATATGGAAAAATATGATATTCCAAATGCACTGGAGCCAATTTTGCCGTTCCTAGATGATGCAAGTAACTGGTACGTACGTCGTTCGCGCCGCCGATTTTGGAAAAGCGGTGATAACAAAGATAAAAATGATGCTTACAGCACACTGCACTACGTTTTGTTGCGTCTTAGTATGGTTATGGCGCCTTTTACACCATTTTTGTCCGAGGAGCTTTATCAAAAGCTTACGGGTGGCGAAAGTGTGCACTTGCTTGACTGGCCAGAAGCAGGCAAGATAGACGATAAAATCATTGAAGACATGAAATTTGTTCGGGAAGTAATTAACGAGGGTCTTTCGCTCAGAGCTGCTAATAAAATAAAGGTTAGGCAGCCCTTAAGTCAGGTTTTAGTTACTACCGAATCAGACACGTCCCAAAATATTAGTGAAGAGCTGCAACAAGTCATCAAGGAAGAGCTAAATGTTAAAGAAGTAGTGCTAGACAAGGGTAAAGCTAGTCAAGTTACTCTGCAAACAGACCTTACCCCAGAACTTGTTAGCGAAGGACTGATGCGTGAGATTATACGATTTGTACAAAATGCCCGTAAGCAAGCAGAACTACAGGTAGACGACCGTATTAAGCTTGCCTTGTATTCAAAAGATATGGAACTATCAAAAGCTATTGTTGATTACGAAGCAACAATCACAGAAGAAACCTTGGCTGTAGTATTGGATAGTGCTTGGCAGGACTATGAATTTACGCAGACAGTAAAAATTGATGGTAAAGAGTTGATGATAGAACTTCAAAAAAGCTAGCTCCTAACACTTTACAAGAGGTAGTCTATCTGGTAGAATCTATACTTGACTATGAAAAAAGCAGTAATTCTAACCGGTGGACATCAATATGTCGTTTCAGAAGGCGACACGCTTGAAGTTGAGACTATTGCCGCCGATAAAAAAATAGATTTTGAACCATTGTTAGTAATTGACGGTGATGATATTAAAATCGGTACCCCTTTAGTTAGCGGTATTAAAGTATCTGCCGATATTGTTGCCCAAACTCGCGGCGACAAAGTAACTGCAATCAGATACAAAGCTAAAAAGCGTGTCAAAAAAGTCCATGGCCACAAGCAGCACTTGACCCAGATCAAAATCACTAAAATAGGGTAGAGGGTGTAGGGTCAAGGGTGGGGGAAATACCACCATGGCAATTAACTCTTATAAAGAACTTACGGTTTGGCAGAAAGCTCGACTACTAGTCAGGGATGTATATATGTTATGCGAACAACTTCCCAAAGATGAAGTTTACGGACTCGCAAATCAGATGAAAAGAGCATCAGTTTCGATTCCATCTAATATCGCAGAAGGATACAGGCGAAATGGTCGGAAGGAGTACGTACAGTTCCTCGGTATTGCTCTTGGTTCCGCCGCAGAATTAGAAACCCAGCTTATACTTGTACAAGATATTTTTGAGCTAGAAATTGAAAAAGAGATCACCCAAGTAGAGGAAGTTCAAAAGATGCTTTTAGCAATGCGACAAAAACTCTACCCTAGACCCTAAACCCTGCACCCTTAGTCTCAGGGCCTGTGGATAACAATGTGGAAGGTAAGCAACTTGTTGTTAATATCGCAACTATAACTATTGCTAATACTCACTTTAGTGACTAAATATGCTTACGAATAAAAATTTAGAACGTACAGAATAGGTATATTAATACGCTATTTGTTTATCTATCAGTTACGAACAAATGTATCTGTAATTTTGTACTCAATATTTCGCATGTTTTGTATATATTTTAAGCGTAAAAATAAAATTTATATAAATTATTAAACGTTAAGCGTTGTACAAACATCTACGTAATTTTTCGGTTTTGAGGCTGCATACACCTGTGGATATCTTATCAAAAAAACTTATACAACTTGTTGAGTCTACCTCTGTTTAGGCCCCATACTAGTAGGTGCCTAAACAAAACAAACAGGCAAAACAAAATTCAAAACCAAATGACCAAACAAAACACTTACCGGTTACGTACCATTGCTGGCACCCTCAGTGCCGTATTGCTGGTTATTGCTGTTCTTACCCTTGGTTTTATCCGCTCGTTAAACCCAACGGCAACTGCGGCAGCCAGTGAATATCTGAACTTTCAAGCAAGACTCAAGACTGCTTCTGGTGCGATAGTGCCCGATGGCAACTACAACATCGAGTTCAAGCTGTATGACGCATCGACTTCTAGCGGCTCTAGCCAAGGTAGCTGTACTGGAGATAGCAACTGTTTGTGGACTGAGACACGTTCTGGAGGAAATGTCGTAAGAGTCGCAAATGGCTATATGACGGTAAACCTAGGCTCAGTTACTGCATTCCCTGGCAGTATCGATTGGAGCGGACGTCACTGGGTTACCATGAACATCGGCGGAACAGGCGCACCAAGTTGGGACGGCGAAATGAACCCACGATTACTTCTGACTGCAGTGCCTTACGCGTTCAAAGCCGGCAATGTTGGCTCGGCTGATACGTCTACTGCCAGCTCAAATTCGAGTAACATAGTTATCCAGACCGGAAACGCCAGCGGGACAACGAGTAACTCTGGTAATATCACGCTTGATGTTGGCACCGCTACCGGAACAGCTGGAACAATTACTTTGGGCGCTGCAAACGCATCCAGCTTGATACTGGGAAGAACTGGGCTCACTACACTTAACAACGGTTCTTTGACAGTTGCAGAAAACATATCTGTACAAGGTAACTCTACGATTGGTAACGCCAATACAGATACACTCACTATTAATGCTGGCACATCTGGCACTGGCATACGCTTTGCAGATTCTTCATTCTTTTCTTGTACTGCGCTTGAGACAGACGCCTCTGGTGATCTGACTTGTGGTACTGATGATGGCGGCGCAGGCGGCTCAACCTTACAGGCAGCCTATACCACCGACGTTGATGGTTCTGACGCAGTCATAGCTCTTACTAGCGCGGACGGCGCATTCATCCTACGCGATGCAGCCAGCACTATAGGCACATTGTTTGCTGTTCAAAACAGTGCTGGTTCTACTAACTACCTAAGCGTAGCCAGTACTGGTATTACATTGGGTGTATCTACTACACTAGCCGCTAACCAATCACTTACTATCACCGGCGGCAACACCGCCTCCCGCCCCGCCTCACCAACCGAAGGCATGGTCTACTTTGATACAACTACCGATAGACTAATGACCTACTCTAACGGTAAATGGCAAACAGACAATAGAGAAGCTATATTAGTAGCAGCTAGTAACTCATCACAATCCGACAAAGACGCTGCAGACTTCGTAGCTGACGGTAACACAGGTGCAGCCCTAGACGGTGACCAAGTACAGATTAACGCTGCCCTTACTGCAGCCAGTGGCAAGAAAGTAGTCCTACTAGCTGGTACCTACGTAGCAGACGCTACCATCCTAGTACCTAACAACACCACACTAGCTGGTGTAGGCAATGGAACAGTTGTAGAACTAGCTGACATAGATGCAAACGAAGACCTTATAGAGAACTCCGACTCTATTACAGGTACTGGGGTCGTGATTCGAGATATGAAGCTCGATGGACGGGATGATTTGAATACGGCTGGATTCCAAAGTGGAATTTTTTTAAACGGAATAGGAGACGTTGCAACTAGCCGTATTGGCGCTCGTGTCACAAACCTTACCATTGAAGATTTCAGATCCGAGGGACTATATGCTTCAGGGTCTGACAATAATATAATTGAAAATAATAAAATGCATGGGATGATGACTGCGTTATATCTCTATTCTAACTCAG
>JALYQY010000002.1 GCA_030855585.1 bacterium
ATGTGGACGCTAGTACAGGGTACTTCATACCAGATGAATACAACTGGAATTTGCTGCGTATAGCTGTAGATATGCGACTGAATCAAGGTAAAAGTAACGTAGAAATTGCCGTCTTTTTGAATCAGTCAATATTCAGTACCCGTAAAACACAAGATGACGACTACAAACTATTCAATGCTACCAAACAGAAGGTAGCAGATATTTTTGATGATTCATTCTACTGTGGTCTTTACCAGTACGGCGACAACATCGTGAACCTGATGGACATCTATAGCTTTAAGCCACTTATAACTACAGACGAATACATTATGTTGAACAGCGACATCGCCAAAGACTTCAATAAGAAGACCAGCGTCAAAACCAATAGAGTAAAGCGACTGAATTATGGCTTACTTAACAATAAGGTTGTTTGTCATTACTGTGATGAGCTAATGCAATTCCAGCACCAAGAAATCAAGCGTGGAAAGAACAAGGGCAAATGGGTTGTTAGTTTTTATTGTCGAAACAAAGGCTGTCTACGCCACAATGAGGAAGAGCAAAAGAAGCAAGGCATTAAACTCGCCAAAAGCATACGTGCCAAGTACGTTATGGCCGGTATTGAATGGCAGTTACGTCACTTAACCAAAAAGAGCGAAGAAGCATATCAGATGTACATAGATAGACTTGACTCACGAATTGCTTCAGACCGTGCCATCATCAAACGCAAACGAGACCAAGCCAGAGATGACAAACGCACTAACGATAAACAGTATGCACGTCTGCTGGACTTCCAAGTGGCTAATCCAAAAGATTACGAAAAGCACCATAAGGGTCGGCTAGACCACTACAAACAGCTAGCAGACTCGGCAACAGAGGATATAGACAAGTATAAAGAAGCACTGGACCAACTTGATACTGCACTGCCGACTCAAAAAGAATTTTACGAACTCACCAAATCTAAACTGTTAGACCTACTAAACCAGGACGACATACTGGTTCTGAACGCTATATGTAACGAATTTGTTACGAACCTACGAGCTGGAAACGATTCTACCCCTGTTATAAAGCTAAATCCACCATACGATTTGATGGTGGATTTAAGCAAAGTATCTACTGGTCGGGGTGAAAGGACTCGAACCTTCGACCTCAGCGTCCCAAACGCCGCGCGCTAGCCAACTGCGCCACACCCCGTCGTCTATGTGTGATAGTTGGATAATTATACTGCCGACAAAATAAATTTGCTCGGCACTAGCAATTATCCCACTAAGCCATCTCCTCTCAAAATCCCAAACAGCAGTCAAGCTGCTTGGTTTGACATTTTGGTTTTAACCTGGGTATTATAACGAAAAATAACAGATACGCCAAGCGCATATGTGTACCATTGTCAGGGAATCAATGTAAATGCAGCCGATAATGCTCGAGGCCCGACAAATTGAGCAATTTGACGACTGGCTTGCACTACAATGCTTTTATTAGGCTGAGGTCTCTGAGGTACTTCAATTAGGGTTCTCTGTAATGCTGCTCGTACTGCATTTTGTCCGGCGATGAAACCTGCGTGAATTTTGCGGGGGCTTGTTTCTAGTGTTCCGGGTAGCTCGGAATTGGCTGAAGGCGAAATAATTTGGACATTACTAGGAAATCCCTGATTTATTATGTACATTTGCCGTATTGCAAAATTTCTGTACATTTCCGCACAGTTGGGTGCGCCCATTTTGTTTAGCCACCGGCCAACAAAATCTGTTTGAGCCTTATCTACCTGCCATTTCTTAGGCGGTACATTGCTAATGTTCAGTACACTGTTTGCACCGAGACTGAAGGCAAGCTCCGGGGTAGTCAACCAAGATAATCCACCATCTACGTATACGTCGCCGCTTTTGTCTGGTGTAGGCCTACCAGCTACTCTCGGCATATGCATACCTCTCATAATCCAACTTACTAATTCATCTTCTTTAATATCTCGAGTACTAACAGTTTGCGGTTCTAAACCTTCGCTTAATCTGGTAACTCCAAAAACAAGTTCCTGGGAGCTGTCAATAACTGCTTTTGTATCCAACCCCGAACGCAAAGTTTGCTCTAATATCGGAAGCTGTACCACTGGTTTGCCCTTAAATAATCTTGAAAAATCTATAAACTTAGATTCTGGCAAATCATACTCAAAAGTTTGTTGAATTTCACAAAATTGACCGGTCATGGCAGCTGTAGCAGCCGGTGTGCCTCCAGATATTGCAGTTATTCTAGGGGCTTGTTGCAAAAGGCCTTCTTCGTGAAGCTCCTTTAAAGCTCCCACGGCTATGATACTTTTCATGCCACCGCCATCTATAGCAATATCAGGTACGTTTTCTGGTATAGATGGATCTAGCTCACCGTCTCGCAGTCCGATTAATTTCTCAAGTGGTGAATCGTAAAATTCTGTAGCAGCCATATTGGTAGAACCTGCTTATCCGGGGCTTTACGGATTACTCCGCAAGCTTAATATTAACAATAACTATATGCCACGTTGTAAACTTGTCAATAGAAATTAGTTAATATTCTTTAAACCATTTCAGCTATAATGTTGGTAATGGTTAATGCAATTATTGCTGCACTGGTTATATTGGGCATATTAGTGTTGTCAGAAATAGCTTGGAAAAAATATAAAATTCGTGACGAACTTGCTCGTAAGTTTGTCCATATTAGTTCAGGTGTTTTTATCGCGTTTTTGCCGTTCTGGGTAGATTATTTTTGGATTATGATCTTGGCAGTAGGGTTAATTGTGGGAAATATCTTAAATCGCTTCTCGCACGTTGTTCCATTTTTGCAATTTCATGCGATCAACGGGGTTAAACGCAAAAGTGCCGGTGACATATTATTAGGCGTTGGTGTGTTTGCGGTGGCATGGTTTGAGCCATCAGCTTGGTTGTTTGCAGCAGCGATATTGCAAGTAAGCATAGCCGATGGGTTTGCAGCCCTAGCTGGCGTAACTTATGGCAAAAAGCATGGTCAATATTTTTTATTTGGACAGCCTAAATCAGTTATTGGCAGTGCGGTATTTTTGGTATCATCAATGATAATTTTAGTTAGCGTGATATTTGCAAATAATTACTTTGTGGACCCAATTGGCATGCTCCCAGTAATTGTTATGCTGCCATTAATGCTGGTCTGCTTAGAAAACATGGCAGTTTACGGCTTTGATAATATTGTGCTACCTCTGGCTACTTTAGGTGTGCTTAGTCTATTCTAGCCAACAATTAAAAGTTATAATGTATTCATGCTAAAAAGAATTGAAAATAATTTACGTGAATTTGTTTATGGTGGTATGGACGGTGCGGTTACAACTTTTGCAGTGGTAACGGGTGCTGCTGGCGCAAACTTAAGTGTTAGGATTATTTTGATACTAGGTTTTGCTAATGTTCTAGCCGACGGATTTTCTATGGCCGTTGGATCATTCCTTAGTGAAAAGAGTGAGCAAGATCTATCTGTCCATAAGGGTGAAAGCAATCGAGATGATCACGAATCGCCGATAAAGGCATCGGTAGCAACATTCGTATCCTTCTTATTTGTTGGGTTTATTCCTTTGTCAATCTATACAATTGATTTTATATTCAAGCTTGGTTTAGATGCCGGAGATATGTTGGTCTACTCAGTGTTTCTTACTCTGTTTGCTTTTGCGCTTATCGGTCTACTTAGAGCGCGAATAACAAAAATCACCAAAAGCAAAGCCGTCATAGAATCACTCGGACTAGGTTTAGCTGCGGCCATAATTTCATTTGTAGTCGGTAATCTGCTAGAAAAAGTTATTCGTTAGTGATTAAAAGATGAAACTGAAAGTTGGGGATATCCCACCGAACTTTATTGCTTCAGACGCATTTGGTAAAGAAGTAAGCCTATCAGATTATGAATCAAAAGCTGTATTATTGGTTTTTCTTCGCTATGCGGGATGCCCGTGGTGTAACCTCGCCTTGCATCGTTTAACAATGGAGTACTCACTTCTTAAAAGAGCCAAGTGCGAGTTAGTAGCCTTTATTGAATCAAGTCCAAAGAATATTCAAAAAAATATTTATGAACGCCATTCCCTCAAGCCCGAGTTTCATATTATTCCAGAACCGAATCGCAAAATATATAAGCAATATGGAGTAGATCCATCTATAAAAAGTATTCCGAAAATGATTAAAAATATTCCTTATTGGGTACATGCTGTCAAAAAACATGGTTTCAAGCAGGCCGAATTAGATGGTAACTTGTTCTTAGTACCAGCCTTTTTCTTATTAGGCCACGATGGTAGAATAAAGCAGCTAAATTATAGTGCCGATTTGTTTGAACATGAAGCCTTCGAAAATATATACGCTGCTTTAAATAGTGATCAGTATTAATATCGGGGGCTAGACTTTTTTACGTGGTGCTTCGGAAGTAACTGGTTCTTTGGGTACTATAAGTGCAACCACCAAATAGCCAATAATTAGTAGTCCTGCAGTCAAAAACTCCAGCAGTACAAGTACGACCCGAATAATGGTTGAATCAACTCCAAAATAATCACCCATCTCGCCAGCTAGACCGGTAAAAACTTTGTCCGTTCTACTGCGGTATAATTTCTTTTGCATATCTATATTATACAACTACTGAGTTATATTTTTGTTGAGAACTTGTTTAAGGCATCTATTACTGGCAGGGCATTACGGCCTTTTGATGATAATTCGTAATTTACCGATATTTCGTCTTCTAGGTCCTCGATCCTATTTAATAGGCCGCTTGTTTCTAGCTTTTTCAATCTCGATGTAAGGGTAACGGGGTTTAGGTTGTCGACACGGCGCTGCAATTCACAAAAGCGCAGATTGTCCGTTCTTAGCGAGTCAATAATCCGCAGCGTCCAGTAGTCGCCGAGTAATTTCATTGTTGTTGCACAAGATTTTGTTGTCATACTTCCCTACTTGCTATATATTATGTAGCACTATACAATTTATATTACTACAGTAAGTGAAGGGACTCAACATGAAAGCAGTACAAATTAATGAATATGGCGATACATCTGTATTAAATATTGTTGAAATAGCTAAGCCAACTATATCTGAAAACCAAATTTTAGTAGAAGTATATGCATCTAGCCTAAATCCATTTGATTCGGTAATTCGTGCAGGAAATATGAAGGAAACAATACCATTGCAGTTGCCAGTAACTCTGGGCGGTGACGTATCAGGAATAGTTGCAGAAGTAGGAACAAGTGTAGCCGGCATAAGGATTGGCGACAAGATTTATGGTCAAGCGAATGTTGTAGCTGGTAACAGCGGGGCCTTCGCTGAATTTGCGGCAACATCTGCAGGCCAGGTAGCAAAAATTCCAGAAGGACTGGATTTTAAACAAGCTGCCTCATTGCCGCTAGTTGGGGTAAGTGCCTGGCAGGGAATTGTGCAGCACATTAATTTAAAGTCTGGTCAGAAAATATTTATTCATGGTGGTGCAGGTGGTATAGGTACTGTTGCAATTCAAATTGCCAAACATATCGGTGCATATGTTGCTACATCCGCTACCGCCGATGGCCTTGAATATGTTAAGCAGCTTGGTGCCGACGAGGTTATTGATTATAAATCTCAAGAATTTACAGAAGTATTACGGGACTATGATGCGGTATTTGAGCTTGCTGGTGGCGGTGAGTTTGATAAAACGCTGAATATTTTAAAACGTGGTGGTGTAGCCGTATCAATGATTGCCCACGCCAACGAAGCAAAAGTAGAGGAACTAGGAGTCGTTGCGATTACTCAAGCCACAAAAGTTACTGCTGAAGCCCTTGATGCTCTAAGTGAACTAGTTTCTGCGGGGGTAATTTCGCCGCATGTAGACAAAGTATTTAGCTTAGATCAAATTCGTGAAGCATTTGAAGCGCGTGAAAGCGGTGCAGTCTTGGGCAAAATCGTTATAGAAGTAAAAGTGTAGTATCCTTTGCTTACCAGTATCTAATCATCACTACGTAAAAGAGAACTACTGCTATTGGAATTTCTATCCATATTCCCCATGGTCGTTCGTAACCTTGGATTCGGGCGTGCCATTTGGTGAATGAGTTTGTGTTCGGGCGCTATATTCAATTGAGCTTAAGATACCAACTGCTTCAAACAACCTGATAAAAATTACCCAGATAACTAAAGGGGATATAAGCTGGAAATTTAAGAACTTATTAGAGTCGCAAACGCAACTACGTTGCTATCATATTCTCCTGTCATGCCGTTGAATTCGCCACCACAAGTGATAAGAACCAAGGCTGGCCGATTGGTAATGCCGTAGACCTTGTTGGTAGGGAATTCCTCCTTGTTATATGTAGCTATATTATCCACGGCAAATTTAGCTAGCACTCCATCTTCACGAAGTACTTCGACAATGTCTCCTGCTCGCAACTCTGCAAGTCTGAAAAAGATTGCCGGACCTTTGCCTATAAAATCAAGGTGACCTTCAATTATAGATGAGCCAAGTTGTCCTGGGGTAGGAGAGTTACGATACCAGGCGGCTTTATTGTAGTCTGCCGCACCGGGAACTTCTATTGTTCCATCGGGATTTTTTCCAACTGTAATCAGGGAAGACCGGACATCAATAGAAGGAATATTGATTTCTGTTGGACGGGATAGGGGCAAAATTGCATCAGCATCTACTTGTGATGAATCATTCTGAGTAGAGCGATCGGCTGAAGCAGGCAGGCTAGGGGCTGACTTTTGACTTGTTATAAAAAATACAAAACTAATAACGGCAAAAATAATTAGACCAATGATAAACACCAAGGACATATGTCCTTGGTGTTTATGAAACTGTAAAGGCTTTGCTTTCATCAGTTCCTTTTTATTTAGTTATTCCGGATAGCGAACTTACGAACAGCAAGTGCGGCGCCTGCTGCAAGTGCAGTTGCACCGGCTACTAAAGCACCTGTGTTTTCAAAACCAGATGTACCACCACTACCTGTGCTGACACCCTTAACTGGCATAGCAGTCAGTTTGCCGCAAGTTGCTGGAAGTGTAGCTTCAAGAGGTAACTCCTCAGTTCCGGGGATATCACTTTTTGCTTCACCATCATACTTAGCTTTATCACCTGATATTTCAGAAACACCGTGCGTAACCACAACGCCGTTACTTATCATATCAGCAGTCACTCCTTCGGGTAGGTCAAAAGTTCGCTCATATGTAACTGTTCCATCATCATTTGCAACAGGGAATCTGTCGACAGCCACACCACTGTCTTTGCTAGTATCACCGCTAGTTGTTAATGAAACTGCGATAGGACCATAAGAAGGATCACCTTCTGTAGTGTTTATCAGGCCATCTCCACTTTTGTCCGCTGAAATATCCGGACAAGTATTTGTGCCGCCAATATGAATGTGCTGGGCATGCGCCAATTCAGGAGATGAGCCAGTCGTACTGACAGTAAATGTTCCATTATCATTGGTCGTTAACATTACTGTAGAATTACCACTATCATCTGACTTATTGAGTGCAGTCAGGTTAGCCTGGTATGATTGTGAGGCTGACTGCGCTAGAGCTGATGGAGCCCCAGCTAAGGCGGCCGCACACAACGTTGCGAGGCTCAGATAGCTTATTTTCTTTGATATATTTGTTAAATTCATGGGATCTTCTCCTACTTATATTATTAGTTATATATATATTTTTGAACATTTTTGTATTACCTAGTAATTTATACCGTGATTATTAAGTGATGTCTGTAAGATAATTAACCTAGTTACTTTATTAATCTGAAATAAGTGAGTTAATTCATAGCGCACTTTAGTAATCCAGGTAATATTACTAATATGAATAGATATAAAAGTGCTTCTGAGTTTTCTACCTACCAGGCAGCGCTCATACTTTCTCGTGCCACAAGAAAACTTAATGAATTTTTTACGGCAGAGCAAACCGATTTTGATCTTTCTCCGCCAGAATGGGCATATTT
>JALYQY010000006.1 GCA_030855585.1 bacterium
TTGAACTAAAGCAAAAATCGACGGAACAGAATCTTGAACAAATTGGATCGACAAACTTTTATGAAACAAACATGCTGACAGCGCGTAAGTTAGAGCAGCTTGAAGCCATTCATTTATTGCAGACCTACAAGCCTTCATTGGTGGTTAATGATCCATATGAACCACAAGGTTATCTTAACCAGATTGACGCTCCAGAAGCATGGGATATTACAACCGGTAGCGACACAGTTGTAGCGGTAATTGACTCTGGGTTTGCATTGGCACACGAAGATTTGGCTGGACGCTGGTACCTAAACCAAGGTGAGAGCGGCGCGGTGGCAACCAACGGACTTGATGACGACGGCAATGGATACGTAGATGATTATAGAGGTTGGGATTTTGCAAATAGCGACAACGATCCTTCTGCCGGCACTACAGATACCAACGGTGCAGCTGTGGGTCACGCTACGGCAGTGACCGGCATGATTGGTGCGACTGGCAATAATAACATTGGTGTTGCTAGTCTAGACTGGACTGCCAGCATCATGCCATTGCAGATATTTACCGACGAAGGTGCAGCTACAACCGCAGAACTGGCAGAAGCCATGGACTACGCTATCAACAACGGTGCCGAAGTTATTAATTTAAGTCTTGGATCAACGGCTTCGGATGCAGTAATAGAATCACTGATTGATGATGCCGAAGCAGCTGGCATTGTGGTGGTGGTTGCGGCGGGTAATTGTGGCGATAGTGATTACGCCCTAGAAGGCTGCAGTTTTCAAGGGCAAACATTGTATCCGGCCACGAATCCAAAAACAGTCGCGGTGGCGGCAACCACTCTCACCGATACGCGGGCAAGTTTTAGTAGCTACGGAAGCTACATCGATGTAGCTGCACCCGGCTCAGGCAGTATTAGTACGACTTTGTATGACCAAAGTGATCCGGACGGCGCTTACAGTGGGTCGATTTATGGCACGTCGTTTGCCGCACCGTTAACAACCGGGCTTGTTTCGTTGTTGCGCGATGAGTGGCCTGCGGCAGATCCGCGGGATATCCAGGCGCTGTTAGTAGATAGTGCATATAAAACTAGCCAAATGAACGGCAACATATATACGCAGTACGTTGGGTTTGGCAGGATCCAGCCCAAAGTAGCGTTGTTGCGGGCGCAAGCTTGTAGCAGTACCGCACTGGCGGCAAATATTAACTGTAGCGGCACTGTGGATTTATTAGATTTATCAATTCTAGCCAGTCAGTGGCAGATGAATCGCACTGGACGAAGTGACATAAATAAATCAGGCAAGACAGAACTTTTGGATTTGTCATTGCTAGCAAGTAAATGGGGACAATAAGAATGAAAAAATTATACGGCCTAATGAGTGTGATTGCAGCATTGTGTTTAGTCGTTTTGCCAACAAAAGCCTTGGCGGCATCGGCTAGTTTCTATTTGTCGCCATCTACTAGTAGTTTGACCAAGGGTGATAAGGTCACAATAAAAGTGCGTATTAACAGCGGTACCAACCGCGTAGATACAGCCCAAGCCAAATTATCATTCGATAGCTCGCGACTACAATATGTTAGTTATTCCGGCGGTGCCTTTACCGAGTTTAGTAAGTCTTCCAATTCAAGTTCAGTGACTTTTGTTGGCGTAAAATATGGTTCTTATAAAACCGGAGATCAGATATTATTTAGCGTTACTCTCAAATCAATAAAATCAGGTACTGCCAGCTTGTCGCTTAGCGGTGTGCAGGCGGCATATGCAGGTGATAACTTATCTGTCAGCGCAAGTGGCGGCAGCGTCAAAATCAGCGATCCGGTGACTTCGGCTCCAAAAGCACCAACCCCAAATAGTAATGTTATTAATCCGCCGACTGATGAGATTATTGAAGATTCGGATACCGCTGCCCCCAAACTCAAAAGCGAACCGAGTTTTGACAAAACAGAAGGCACAATTACCATGAAGTTTAAGACTGATGAAAAAAGCAGCGGCAGCATGTCTTATGGACTTAAAGACTCTAAAGATATGCAAAAGCTGGAATTCAAAGATTATAAAACCGAACACGAAATAAAATTAGGCATTGATCAGCCGCTGCAGCCCGGTACTACATATCAATTGGATATGATTTTGAAGGACGAAGCAGGCAATTCTATTACCAAATCCTATAGCGTACGCACCAAGGGAGTTGTTTATAAGGTCAAAGTTGTAGATGCCGCCGGACAGTTGCTCAAAAATCATCCGGTTGAGCTTCACTCTGATCCCATCAAGGCCACAACAGATGAAAATGGAATAGCAACTTTTGAAGATGTGACACCTGGTGAGCATACTTTGGTATTTGATATCGAGGGCATTGCAGTCCGCAATCCTGTGAAGGTTGGCAGCACGCTTATTCCGCTAGACGATGATCCCGCCGCCTCAACCGTGACTTTGCCGTTTCGTCTGGGTGCAGTAACTCCGCAGAAAAATCAAAACCCATTACCTTGGCTCTTGGCGGGCCTACTTGTCGGAGCATTGCTTATAAAACTGCCACTCAATAAACTCTTACCAAAAAAGCTACATTCGCACAAAGCCGTAGTAGTTAAGCCTAAGAAACCAAATCAGAAATAAATTCTCTAAACTTGTTAGCAAAATTCTCTTTGGAAAAATTTGATGCTTGCTGTCGCAGGTCATTAGCATTGTAATTTTTTGGGTCGTAAGTTTGCAGGACTGCTTTAAGTGAAGCAGCCGATTGTTCTGCAAAAAATTCTCCCGTCCTGCCTGGAATAACATAATCAAACGCGCCGCCAGCCTGATAAGCGATAACCGGCAGGCCAGAAGCCATAGCTTCTACTGGGGCTATGCCAAAATCCTCGTAAGCCGCAAAAATATAGGCCGAATGTTGGGCAAGCAATTGTGGCAAGTCGGCTTGTGACACAAAACCCTTGAAGCTAATTGTCGGGCCGGCTAAATTTTGTAGACGCGGCAAGTCGGGGCCTTTGCCGATGACGGTTAAAGGCAGTTTTAATTGGTTGCAGGCTTCTATTATAATATCGACTTTTTTGTATGGTACTAATCGACCATGGGTTACAAAACTTAGGGCTGAGGGTTGAGGGTTTAGGGTTGAGTGATTAGAAAACTCATCTATATTAACAGGCGGAAAGATTACAGTCGAATCACGCCCATAAAACTGACTAATATCTGCTTGGATGTGCGTAGAATTGGCTATAAAATGATCAACTTTTTGAGCGGCCGCATAATCCCGTTTGCGTAATGGTTTGACTAGTGACTTAAGCCCAAACCTGGCTAGCCACTTGGGACGAACGCTTGGATTACGTACATATTCGTCGTAATGACGCCAATAAAAATGCACCGGGGTGTGGCAGTAGCTGATGTGTTTGCCATTAGGTACACGCACAAATTTAGCCTCGCCGTTACCTGTAATCGAAATCACTAAATCAAACTCAGACAAATCTAAACGAGCAAACCACCATTGTCTAAGTAGTGGCAAAAACCGGCGAAGCTGTTTAAACGGCGGATACTGCAGATATCCGGTAATTACTTTGTCATCTAATCTCTTACGCCAATCATCAGAACAATAGGATGTGTAGATAGGAGCATCGGCATAAAGCTCATGGAACGCTTCAACCACTAACTCCCCACCCCCTCCGTAAATCCAATCCGTAACTAGTGCAACCCGCACTATTTTGCGCCTTTGCCGAAAACTACCATCGCAATGGTTTTTATCAGGATGACAACGTCGTTCCAAAAGCTCCAGTTTTGGACGTAGTACAAGTCAAGCTTGCGTCGTTCTTCGAAGGGCAAATCTTTTCGTCCAGATATTACGGCAAGTCCCGTCATGCCGGACTTGACGCTTAGTATCAGGTTTTTCTTATCAAAAGCCGATAGGTCGCGCTCTACCAAAGCCCTTGGACCTACTAAACTAATATCACCTCGCACTACATTTATTAGTTGCGGCAATTCGTCCAATGAGCTAGACCTAAGGAATTTTCCAAGCCACCCAACTCTTGGATCATCATTTAAAAAATCACCATTTTGTCTGTATTGTTTGATCAGTTCTGGTCTTCCCATCATTTCAAATGCCTCTTCTGGTAATGGACCGCTGAACTTTTTCTTCATGCTACGGAATTTAAAAATTTTCACCTTGCTATTAAACCGACTTAGTCGCTCCTGACGATAAAAAATCGGTCCGTAGTCAAACAGAATTATTAGTAGCGAAACCACCAGCATAATAGGCAATGAAAGAATTAGTAACATACCCCCAAATCCAACATCAAATAATCGTTTTACAATTCGTCCCCAGCCAACCAGTGCAGTCTGGTGGACGGCAATAACTGGAATAGAATGGAACAAATCCACATCAATGTTGCCTACAAAAACCTCACTATTTCCTGGAACAAATCGGTAAGCAATATGGTTTTCTTGGGCAAAGGTTAATATTTCGGCGTTTCGTAAAGGATCAGCATAAAGTTCGGTTTGAATAATGCTGTGCACGCCTTTACCTTCTAATTTTTTAACAGCTTCGGAAAAGCTAGAAAAATGACGGTACTTCTCATGCATTTTTGCCCCAATGATCCCTACGATCTTATAGCCGGTTAGTTTGGTCTCAGCAATAGCTTCAATAAATCGTCCCGTCATTGGAGTGTCACCAACAATCAGTACATTATTAATCCCAATTCCATAATAAAATAAGCTACGTCGAATTCCCCTAGCAACAGTCCGGAACAATAAGATAAATGCAAAAGATAACCCCATGCCATAGACGGGAACTAGTCTGGCCGGAAAAATGCTTGCCTTACTAACATACTCGTAGCCAATTGCCACCAAAATTCCAATAAAACATCCTACCAGAAGACGACCAAACTCAGAGAATCGGTTTTCGTAAACGTTCTTGTTATAAAGTCCAAGAAGTCCAAAGATAAGCAACCAAATAGGCAATACATATAAAAATGCTACTAAATATTCGCGGGCGGCAATTTCCGACACAAGTGGACGTTCATCCAACTTTACTCTCAGAACGTAAGCTGACGTAAAGGCTGCAACTAGTGCTAGAAAGTCACCTACAACTAGGAAAAATCCGTAGATTAGCGAGGCATTATTCTTCATAATTCTATTATAACTATATCACCGAAGAAGAGTCGACAAGAAACTATGTACAAAAAGCGAAAAAAAGCTGTACAATAGAATCAAAGAGACAGGAGGCATTATGAGTGAAACGTTGCGGCCAACCAAAAAACAGCGGTTGTTACTAACCTATATCGAAGGCTTTATCAAAGAACATGGCTATAGCCCTAGCTACCGCGAAATTATGAACGGGCTTAGCTATAACTCAGTAGCGACAGTTGCCCTGCACGTCAATAATCTTATTAAACGCGGGCATCTGCGTAAGCGCGACCATTCGGCTAGAAGTCTGGAAGTCGTAGGATCTGATGCCCAAAGAGTAGGCGCGATGAACGCCATTAGTGAACGCGATGAAAAGTGGCTAGTCGAGCGGGTAGATTCAATGCTCAAAATTTTAGAGGATTTGCCCAAACCAGAAGAAAAATCAATCGACGATATTTATGTTTTGATTGGTGCCTTGCACGTACTTGGCCTAGATGACGCCGTGCGCAGTTTTGTGCCTCGACTTACCGCTGTCAAAAAGAAGTCTAACCAAGCTGGCTGATATGTCTGAAGCTGCTCCCCAATATTCTAACGAACTAAACTTGGAGCTGGAAAAAATTCAAAGCCCAGTCGAAAGAGCGGCATTTGAATTCTTTTATAATGCTAGCGCAAAAGAAGATTTTGATATGCCGCCTGCCTATACTTGGGATAAGTTTGATAGAGGCATAGCTGCATTTAACGGTCTCCCAATTAGTTATGTTGATATGGTAGCAGGCAAGTTTATCCCTAATTACACAGAGGAGAGTTGCCAAGAAAACGGCTTAGAGAATGTAGTACCTATGCTGGATGCCCTAAAAGGACCGTTTGTTCAATCTGTTCATAAGGCAAGACAAAAAGGCTCCGTAAGGATTATTGCTAATCATCCAACCATAGCCACTCCCTATTTAGTTGCACGAAGCCTCGCCGAAGCCTATATGGAGGCATATGCAGAAGACATTCGACCATTTATCTATGTAGTTGAGGGAGCGTACCCGACGGTTTTGAAATACCGCTTACGAGAAGATGATGGGTCGGTTATGGAGATTTCACCAGTAGACTTAGGCATGAGTTTAGCTAATTTATTGCTGACTGCACCAAGGACAGAAAATACCAAATCTGATGATACGGCGGTCAAAGAATGGATGCGTGCAAGCCGTGCTAATTTTCGGGTTAGCAACCATGAAATTTTATTACCTAGTAATTC
>JALYQY010000007.1 GCA_030855585.1 bacterium
GTCATGATCTAGCTGCAACCATTCCCCAACCAAATAGACAGTCACCATTACAAGCTGGTAGGCAACTAGGTGCAGTGACGTTCGACGCGTAACGTATAGATTGCGCAGCGGATGCATCCTAGCCGACAAGACCCTGATCGCATTTAGGACTCTATAAAACGCTATTAAACAAATTATAAATGTCGGAATACCCGGAAATAGCATAAATAAAAGCACTCCAGAAGAACCGGCCATTAATAACACGCCTGCATAACCAATAAGACGGACCGACTTCATCCGAACTAATGCAGACAATAATTCCAAACCGATACTGGTAATACCCAGCAATACCGCCGCCTGAATAGGCTCAATTACCATATAACAATAATACCATCAAACTGTTTATGCTTTAAACTCTATCTAATAATTTAAGTATAATATTGAATCTAACTTGTTGACATCTGTTAACAAATAGCATATATTGACACCTAACGGCTTACTATATTAGTAAGTTATTTTTAATTACAGGGGATTTCAACAAGGTGGCACAAGCAAAAAAGACTAAGTCTACAAGTACGGCCAGAGTTGTAGGCAGTAATAAAATAGAGGAAACCAAACCTCGCATCCGTAAGACGGAAACCGTCCGATCTCGGGCAGCCAAATCTGCAGCCAAAGCAGAAGCTAGGGCAACCCAGCAACCAAAACGCCGCGTCCGACGCGCCGCAAGTGCAGTTGCCAAGCCTTTACGTAAACCGGCAGGCATATTGTCAGCACCTTTTCGCCTGCGACCCGTCAAATTTGTAGGCAATATATTAGGTAGAATATTTTGGCCTAAATATTTCCGCAATTCCTACAGCGAGGTCCGTCAAGTAACTTGGCCTACGCGTCGGGAAACATGGAAGCTTACATTCGCAGTTATTGTTTTTGCAGTCGCTTTCGGGCTAGCTGCCGCCGGCACTGACTGGGTATTAGATAAAGTAATAAGAAGGATAGTGTTTAGGGCCTAAGATTATGAATAAACGATATGACACAAGCAAGCAATGGTACGCCATTCACACCTATTCTGGTTATGAAGAAAAGGTAGCAGAATCTATCCGCCAACGAGCGGATTCACTAGATATGAAAGACAAAATTTTCCAGGTACTTGTACCTAAGGAAAAAATGATTGAAATCAAAAACGGCAAACGTAAAGTTGTCGAAAAGCGTATTTTCCAAGGCTATGTTTTGGTACAAATGAAACTTACCGAAGACGCCTGGTACATTGTTCGTAATACTCCAAGTGTAACTGGCTTTGTAGGCACCGGCACTGAACCTACTCCTGTAGAAACTGACGAAATTGAAAAAATTATGAAGCGCATGGGCCGTGAAGAACCCAAGCACAAGATTGATTACATTATCGGCGACGTCGTTAACATTACAGATGGTCCATTCAAAGGTTTCGATGGTGCAATTAACGAAATTGACATCCAAAAAGGCAAGCTTAAAGTACTAGTAAACATGTTCGGCCGTGAAACTCCTGTAGAACTTGATAGCTTACAAGTCAAACGCGTTTAGCAATTATTTGGCTACAATATAATAGATAGGCTTTTTGCAATCTTAGGTTATTAAATGTAATCTAAGAATGGGTTATCTACTTATATTTATGGAGAAATAATTTTGGATCCACTTGGTCTTTATTTAAAGGATATTGGTAAAATTCCTTTGCTTACATCAGATGATGAGCGTAATCTTGCCCAGACAATGGAACAAGGCCATGATGCAAGACAAAAATACAATGTAGTATCAGGATTAGGTAAGCTAGGCATAGCCAATTGTGAGGTTGAGGAGATTAATAGCTTTGTAGCCGAAGTAGAGAGCCAAGAACTTTCAGAAGAAGATACTGCCTTGCGTAATAGATCTCCCTATCTAAATACTATTAAGAACATTGCAGAAGTAAATCAAACAGGCTATGAACGTCAAATGAGACGAGCAGAAAGACAAGCTGCAATAGCCAAAGATAAGTTCATTCGATCTAACCTTCGGATGGTTGTCAGTATTGCTAAAAGATATCCAATACCGCTTGGCATGGATTTGCTTGATCTAATACAAGATGGAAATTTTGGGCTTGAACGTGCAGTAGAAAAGTTTGATTGGCGCAAAGGGTTCAAGTTTTCAACCTATGCCAACAATTGGATACGACAAGCTATTGGCAGAGGCATGGACGATAAGGGCAGCCTTATACGTATACCAGTTCAGAGAGCAGCAATATTACGTTCCGATTTGCATCGCAACAATGGCGACCCTGACCAGCTCTCGCCAAATCAGGCGGCGCTACACCGACTGTCTACACCTGTCTCACTGGACGCCCCAATTAGATCTGCACCTGAGCATACACTAGGAGGACTTTTTGCAGATAAGAGTGCTACACCAGAAGACCTTGTTATTGCTTCTTCGGACAGGGAGATGCTTTTATTAATGCTTGATAACTTATCACGTCGTGAAAAAGATGCGATTGAAGCTAGTTTTGGGCTATTAGACGGTGAAAGCAAACCCCTAAGCAAAGTTGGCGAAATATTAGGAATAACTACCGAGGGAGCCCGAAGAATGATTATGCGGGGTATTGATAAGCTTAGAATTGATGCCGACCGAATTAAGCTAGACAACAGGGGTAAATTATAGTACAATCATTTAGTTACGCACTCTGTTAGTCGCTTCAATATAACTAACAGACATTAAGGAAATTTATTATGGCAAAATCAGTAAAAGCAAATTTAAAGATGAAAATAAAAGGCGGCCAAGCATCGGCAGCGCCTCCTGTAGGTAGTACCTTGGGCCAATACGGCGTAAATATGATGGATTTTATTGGTCCATTCAATGACGCCACCAAAGACAAAATGGGCCAGGATCTAACTGTGCACATTACAATTTATGACGACCGATCTATAACATGGCGCTACGTTGGTACTCCTACCGATGATCTAATTCGCAAATCACTTGGAATTCAAAAAGGTTCCGGTGTACCCAACAAAGAAAAAGTTAGCAAAAAACTATCCCAGGCACAACTTACAGAGATTGCTGAGGCCAAAATGGCCGACATGAATGCTGATGATCTAGAAGCTGTCAAAAAAATGGTAGCCGGAACAGCTCGCTCAATGGGAGTAGAAATAGAAGGCTAAGATGACAAGTATTGCTGAATATTTGGGCGGTAATTGGCCACAAGCCAACCCTGAAATCTTTAGAGAACAAGCAGTAGCTGATCTAGAATTTGATCCATTTGCTGGTATGCCCAGCGCCGCTCCACCCAACTTTAACACTCGCTTACGCCATGTTACAGGCGAGCAACAAGGTGGAATAATAGGTCAGTTATCCGTTGCAACCGAAGCTTTAAGAACTCTAAATAGAGAACGTCAAGAGCTAGAAGAATTAACTGCTGCCGCCAATGTTGATGCTACTCAGCGAGTAAACCAAATTAATGCCACACTTCTTGAACTATTGATAGAAATTAGTCAAACTCCGCCAATTGACACTGGCTTCAATCAGTAATAGTTAAGCTTAAATTTAATGTTGATTGATTTTTAAAATTGTTTTTTGACTAGCAATTATTGCTGTATTTTGGTTATAGTTAATACAAATATATAAATAAGGGAAACATATCATGTCATTACCTACTCAAGGTACTAGTGTGGAGCACACTTTATTAGTCGTAAGCCCTGGTGATTTGCCACCAGAGATATGGCCAAAGTTTACTGCTATAAGAGCTGCGGCTGCTCAAATGGTTGACGAAAGCGAAGTATACGTAATCCCGACAGAACAGTAACTATGTCAGGCTATAAAGGTCAGACTGAAACCGTAATGAATGGAAGCCCATTTGACGGCAAACATTTATACACTGAGGATTTAAGAAGCAGATTTAATTCAGCCCTTCAAGCCGGTACAGTCGATGGCAGTCTTATAAGAGTGTTGATAAAACTAGCGCATCAGCAGCCATATCCAAGCCATCAGGCAGCTCATAATATCACAACCTTACGCTTAGAAGGCCTGGTGCCTGATTATGACAGCACAATTGCTAAAGCGTGGGAACATGAGTATCTAGGCAACTTTGCAATAGCTCAGGAGCTTATAGATTCTACTGGCGTTAAAGTAGAAATTGGGGCATTAGACCAATCTTCCTAATAGACCCCACTTTAAGGGTTTTATTGACACCATTAAAGTGTTATAATTAGCTTATCAATTTAATTTGTGGGAGGCTTAATAAGCCGCAAGCACCACGAAAGGAGCCAACAAAATGGCAACAACTAAAACCGATTTATTAAAAGAGGCCAAAACTTTAGGTCTTAAAGATATAACTTCCAAGAACACTATGGCTGAGATTCGCGAAGCAATTGCTGCCACTGCTCCTAAAAAGCATGATAAAGAATCTATTACAACCGAAGAGCACGAAGCAACTGTTGCCAAATCCGGCAAACGCAGTGCCAAAGCAGTAAAAGAAACCGAAGCCGAACAAGCCAAAGACGAGCGCAAAGTTCAAGACGATGAAACGACAGAAGCTAAAAAACCTATCAAAAGCCCAACTCGTTCACGGCTAGAACGCGCCGGCAAAAAGCTTCGTGAAGCTGCTAAACTAGTTGAAACCGACAAGCAATATAGCTTAAAAGATGCTTTAGATCTTGCTACCAAAACCAGCATTACCAAATTTGATGCCACTGTTGAGCTGCACGTTAATTTAAATGTTGACCCTCGTCAGGCCGATCAAAACGTCCGTGACAACCTAGTACTGCCTAGCGGTACTGGCAAGAATGTCCGAGTGGCTGTAGCCGACGAAGACCTTCTTAAGAAACTTGATAAAGGAACTATCGAGTTCGACGTACTGATCTCTATTCCTGAATTTATGCCAAAACTAGGTAAATATGCCCGTGTCTTGGGACCAAAAGGCCTGATGCCAAACCCCAAAAGCGGCACAGTCACCACTGACACCAAAAAGGCCGTAGCAGAAGCCAAAGCCGGCCGAGTAGAATATCGAGTTGATTCAACCGGCATAGTTCACCTTGGAATCGGTAAGATATCTTTTGGTGCAGACAAACTAATGGCCAATGCTCAAGCCGTATTTGCCAGTCTAAAAAGCAACAAACCAGGTTCAATCAAAGGCAATTACGTTACTAGTATCACTGTCTCTTCTACCATGGGCCCTGGCATCAAAGTACTCACAAGCGAACTCTAGAAATAAATATTAACCAAAAAAAGCCCTCGTAGTCCAAGATTCTGAGGGCTTTAAATTATTCAAAACCTGTTATAAATCAACAACTATAAAAACTACAACATGATTATGCTTGTGATGCGAGTTTATGGCTTGTACACTAAACTGTATACAAAAGAGGGGAGTTTAGCTTTTGGGTGTATTCAGCAATATCCAGATTCGTCAGGCCATTTCGGATGGCCACATTTTGTGCAGCCCATTTCAAGACAAGCACGTTAGCCAAGCATCACTAGACGTAACCTTAGGCTATCATTTTTATAGAGTAGAGCGGGCAAATGAACGCAATATTTATAACCCTTTTGACCGCGAAGACGTAGAACGTTATTTTGACGGACCTTACAAAGCTATGCCTCATAAACAATGGTGCGACCTAAATGGCGTTAAGCTAGCTAAAAATATCCCCGAAGATCATCCGGTAATAGCGATTAAACCAGGCGAGCGAATCTTGGCTCATACTCATGAATTTTTTGGTATTAAGCCACCTGGTGCCTGCGAAGTGCGCAGTCGATCCAGCTGGGGCCGTAACGGCGTAGCTGTTTGCTTTGACGCTGGTTGGATTGACCCAGGCTACATTAACCGATTGACACTAGAGATATTTAACTTAAACCAACGAGAGACCATATTGCTACCCGTGGGTGAGCGGATTGCTCAAATTATTTTTCATGAAACAGGCGAAGTAGAGGGCAACTATGGCGCCGGACGCGACAAAGGCTTTAGTGGCAAATACCAAAGCGGAACAGATTTTAAAACCATTATCACTACCTGGTCACCTTCACAGATGCTGCCTAAAGCCTGGAAAGATGCCAGAGAACTGCCATCTAAAATTGAGGGTCTCAGCTATGAATAATGGCCGCTACATAGTAATTGAAGGTGCCCAAGGAGCTGGCAAAACTACTCAACTTGAGATACTAGCACGCAAATTAGAAACTATGGGTTATCCAGTGCGCTTGTTCCGTGAGCCGGACAGCCAATCAGATCTTACGGCCAGAACCATACGCATGATGACGCAAGATCCTAACTACCCTATGAATACCCGAACTGAAGTCCTGCTATATAATGCCGCTCGCAGTCAGTCACTAGATGTAATTAAGAACGCCCGTAATCAAGGGGTAATCTGCTTATGCGATCGTAACTACTTAACTACACTGGCGATTCAATACTACGGCCGAGGTGACGTACCAGATTACGAAACCATTACAAATATTATCAACTTTGCAGTTGCAGATATGCAGCCAGACTTGACTATTGTCCTAGACGCTCCAGTAGAAACCTTGCATGATAGAGCTAAAGGCCGTGGAGCAGGGGAGCGGTTCGATAAATTGGATAAAGAGTTCTTGGAGCGTGTTCGAGCTGGCTACTTGTGGGAGGCAAAGCAACGCCATTTTCCTGTTATTGCCGCTACGGGAACTATTGAGGAGATTGCAGAAGCTATCTGGGACACACTTAATGGGCAAGTCCCAACCAACACTTCAGCTAATCAAATTATTAAACGTCCAAGCCTAGTCACTCCAGCAACTCCCCTAAAAGAAATCTTGGACCAAAAAAAAGCCGCACTCAGCAATAAAAATCAGGACATCAAATATTTAAACAAAGACAAGAACGGCAACTACACAATAACTCCGGATGGTAAGACTTTCTTGCAACATGCAGTCACTAATTCCGATGGCGAAGTCTACGCTTTTACAGATCAATTAAGCACCACTACCATTGCTGCAGCCATGGCGAGGCTCAGCCGTCGTGGCGACGACATGCGCATAACCATACTTGACGAATTTGCTGGCTCTTTGGGCAAAGACGAAAAGTTACTCCAAAGAGTAATTACTGCCTACGGGGATGATTCTGTACAGCAATTGGTTGGCCAGCATCTAGTAGTAGAAAACGCCAGTAATTTGCTGACCAAAAAGTTAGAATGGGGCAGGTTAGCTTCTTATTTGGAACAGTCTACTCGGTATATATATTTTGACCAGAAAGATCAAAATGGTAAGTATCGATATTTCACTC
>JALYQY010000037.1 GCA_030855585.1 bacterium
CCGGTTAGAGTGAGAACTGCCTGTGGCAGTTCGGAAACGAACCTTCTCTTGAAAACTAGTTTTCAAAGATGAAGTTCGGGGGTCGCCGAAGGTGACTCTGCCTATTGAAAATTAGATGCTTGCGTTAGTGCGCACGTGAAGCATAATTGTAAGAAGCGCATAATAAGGGCCCATAGCTCAGCCGGTTAGAGCATCTGCCTTTTAAGCAGAGTGTCGTGGGTTCGAGTCCCACTGGGCCCTCCATAGAAAAAGCTCCACCTGTACGTGGAGCTTTTTCTATGGCAAGGGGTACTGTGGGGACTCGAACGGGAAGCCTGGGAGGCTTCCCCGGGACCTTGCCCGTGACATGCCGGCGGCATGTCTAAGGGTTGTGTTAGCAAATCTATATTTGATTTGCGACAAGGCGAGTCCCGACTTTGGCTCTCCAAGCAAAGTCACTACGAACATTTCTTCAACATTCTTCCTTGTTTGATATTATTAATTGATGAATAAATATGATGCCGTCATAGTAGTTGGCTCCCAACCTGACTTAGTAACCTGGAAGCTTCCAGAACAGGTATACCAATGCTTAGATCGGGCTCAGGAGATCCTGGTGAGCGGTAAAGCCTCCTACATCATCACATCGGGTAAATGGAGTATCGTCCTTGACAATATCGGACTCAAACAGCCATTTCGCGAATGCGACGTAATGACTGATTACCTCATAATGCGCGGGGTACCTGTGAGCAAAATCCTCAAAGAAACTAAATCTAAAGACAGTATTAGTAACCTCTACTACCTGAAGACTGAGATTCTAATTCCCAAAAGTTTTAAAAATATTCTGTTTATTACTGCCGACTTCCGCATACCAAGATTGGAATTTTTATGTCAACGAATTCTTGGAAATGAGTACAGCGTCGACTTTGAAACTGTTACAGCCATTCCTAGCAGCTCATATAACGAGCCAAATACGTTCCGAGTACAAAAAGATTTCTTAGAGCCAATGCAGGACGGTGATCACACATGGTTAGCCGATAAGTTCTATACTGCCCCGATGTATAAGTACTGGGCAGAGCACGATAAACAAAAGCACGATAAGTCTTCAGCATAGTTCCAATAGCTACCAAATGCCCTCCATATAAAACGTTTCTCTGAAAAGTGAAAATTTTATATGGCATATATATTAGATTCGAGTACCGTCTTAGGCCCATTAATTGCTTAATGATCTTAATTATGCTATATTACGTTATATGTCAGACATACCTTCCGTAAAAGTCTACGAAAATATAACCCCTGCTAACTCAGGTACAGGTGAGGGTGTCTTAGAGTATGATATCCTCGCAGATGCTGTGAAAAGCTATGAACCATCTCATGCTGTTCGCTCGGCAGAAGCTTGGTCAAGCCCAGTAGATACTCTTGACGAAGAGAGAACAGCGAAGCAGCTTGCTATGGAGTACCTACTACGAACAGCTCTAAAAGGTGTCGAGTCTGCATCAATACAAAGTCAATATCTATGGGCAGAGCGATTCACACAAGCTTCCATCGAATTACTTGGAGAGCCAGACAGGAATGAGGTTACGGGGCTTATATTCCAAGAACTTGAACAGTTAAATGCCCTTAGGTCTAATCAAGACGTTGATCAAACCATGCTAAATTTCTTGCTCGATACTTATCAAAATATTTTGGGTCCTGATACAAGCTATGAACGAAGAGAGGACGACTCAGAAGATCGAGAACTTGAGAAAGCTGCAATTGCAGAATACGGCGAAAACTTGCGCGACAGATACCAACCTATATTCGATTTGGTGGATGATGCCGAGATAGAAGAATTTGACCCTGAATCCCTCCAGAATCTATTTACCAGGGCAATTCAGTGGATGGCAGAAAATCACGACCCTGACTGGGCTTTATGGGAAGTGGTTTATAGAAATGCAACTTCACTAGATGTTGTCGCTTCAAAACGACAAATCAGAATTGGCAGTAGGCGTGAACCTGCAAGTCCAGTAATGGCAAAAAAACTATTAGCACACGAGCTACTGGTACACGCGTTGCGAGGACAAAATGCCTATGCCTCTGGAGACCAAATGCTGCTTAAGGGTTACCCTGGATTTGTAGATACCGATGAAGGTCTCGGTAAGATTAGCGAAGAATCCATTGGTGGAATTAGTGATATACCTGGTCGTGATAGGTATGTCGACATTGCGCTTGCATTAGGAACTGTAAATGGCATTCAAAAAACTAGACAAGAATTATTTCAAATACACCTTTCACGAAGTATCATAAATGCTCAGGCGAGTAGTTCGTACGATGAGACTATGATGCCTATTTTGGTAAAGAGAGCGTGGTCTAGTGTAGATAGAATATACCGTGGCGGTAAAGGTGATAGTAGCGGTACTATACAAGCAGTCTACACAAAAGATATTGTTTATTATACTGGCTATAAAAAAATGGCGGCTTACCTGAGTCAACAGCGAGCAATTGGTAAGACAATGCCAGAGATTTTTGACTTTCTTCTTCAGGGTAGGTTTGACCCAACCAATCCTAAACACATTGAACAACTGGCAAAAGCTCAAGTATAAAAACTTTAAGTAACCCCTGCGTCAAGCTATATTAGCAACAAGCTGGACCTTCAACTTTAAGTTCATAGCGGTTATTTTTTGTTATATTAAAGCTTTGGCAAAAGTTTAATAGACGAAAAATATAAAAGGCGAATTGAGCGCTTTGCTCTAATAGCGGGTATCGTACAGCCGTTGATAGCACTACCTCAGATTGCTGCAATATATGGGAACCAGAGCGCAAAAGATGTTTCTTTGCTTACTTGGATAGGATATTTGATTTTTGGAATTATATTTATGATTTACGGAGTTGTTTTTAACCTGAAACCCATATGGGTTGGGCAAATTATCTGGGTGGCCATGCAAACAATTGTTGTAATTGGCATATTGATATATTCGTAGATAGCTTAGCTGCAACAGTTTACAACTTACTCTTCAACGAAATTAACCGACCATTTGTGTGCTATTATCATTGGCATCAATAGGTTTTCGCCTACTCTAAATACCCGAAGTATTACTATTGACATTCTTTGATTAATTTGGTATTATATGATAATGAATATGTTTTCTGGTGAACGGCACGTACTACGAAATTTAGCTGCTTATGCTGCACTTGGCCCGCTGGCGCTTGGTGGAGGCGTAGCAAATGCGCAGGAAACTCAACCCTCACCCGCAGCCGTAGAATTTGATGATGGGGCGGACGATTTAAACTTCAGTCGTACTATAGACACTGGCGACAAAACTGAACTGGGAACGGTTGTTAGTTTTCTTAATTTAGACTGTGATGACCCCGCACTCGATGGCTACGAAGACGCATACAGCTCGTCAGGTACTATATACAGTTTTGAACTTCCTCCTTTTGGCGATTCTCAGGTTATAGGAGAAGTTGAAAGCTGGGGACAAGGAGAAGCAGAGCCAAGAGTCTATAGCAGCGCCCTTATGGCAACGGCATTAGAAGACGGTAATTTCCTTGTAACATCGATGGAACCCGAGATGGGAGATTCTGATGTTATTAACATACTCAACAACGGAGAAAAAGCAGTATATACAGACGGAAGTGTAGAACTTAGCTTTGAGGCGAATGGAAGTGCGGATGCACCTAGCCTCCTGGGAACCGTAAGATGTTTAGATGAAGAACAAAAACCAACAAAAGTTATACCGCAAACCCCGAGCATATCTCCTGAATCAGCAGACCCTTCAATAGCGTAAGACATTTTAATACTGCTTCTTATAGATAAACATCTGTTTAAATTTAATTTAGCTAAATAGTTTGCATCTTGCTCATATAATCTAAGCCAACTATAGATACTGCAACTAACATTTTGATTTTTAATAAAATTAAATTTTCCTCCCTTTGTTACAATGACAAGATGAAGAAAATCTATTTTGCCTGCTCGATTCGTGGAGGACGAGACGATGCAGAAATATACGCTGAATTAGTAAAATACATTAAGCAGCACGCTGAAGTTTTATCGGAAATTTTTGCCGACAGCAAACTAACCACTAAAGGGATGAATAAACCCAGCCGTGATATCTGGAAAATCGATACAGACTGGATAAAACAAGCCGATGCAATAATAGCTGAGGTTACTAATCCTAGCCTCGGCGTAGGATACGAAATTGCACTGGCCGAAACTCTAAACAAGCCAATCCTTGCTTTATTCAGAAACACAAGTGATAAAAAATTATCTGCTATGATAGATGGTTCTCCGGCTGTAAGAGTATGCTATTACCAAGAAATATCCGATGCAAAACTAGCCGTAGACGAATTCATAAAATAGACTTAGTACAAAATCTTAAGTAATTATTGTTAGTCTAAATTGAGAGTTTTGTAATCTAATGCGCTTTGTTATCCACAATCCAGTAAATTATTAACGCTTATGCATGCTTATTAAGCAAATTTAGTGTATAATCTGTACTTACATTCAAGGAGTAGTGATTCAGGCAATATGGACGAATTTATTTTTACTCATTTGAACAAACTTAAGATCATTTTTGCGAGTTTGATTATTCTGGTTAGCTTGGTTTTACTGACATACATTTTGTCTTCGGCTGCAATAATTAGCAGAAGCAATTTCCTATCTGAGTCAACCTCAAATTCTTCTGCTAGTTCTGTTTCCTTAGTTTCTCATAGTTCTAAAGTAGTTAATTCCGGACTCAACAATATGACAAGTGATTTTAGCGATATTATTGAAACAACCGGTAACAGTATTGGTCACGCGGCTTTTGCTGTTACCAATATACTGGCAAACACCGCCTTGGCAGCGGCCAGAATAATTCAAACCGGTATTGCAACTGCCTTTCGAACTATTGGCAATACTATTGGATTCTTTACCAGCAAGCGAGTGGTAAATGCGGTAATTAAACCTAGTCAACAAACTTCGGTTCCGGTTATCGAACCATTAACTTCTGGGGATACCTCAGCAGTTGCATCGCTTGCAACTTTAGAAAACATCGAAAAACAAGAATTGCAAGATGAAGAACACGCAAAATGGCCACTGCGCGGACGTATCACCACGCTGTTCGGTGTACCACATTGGCCTTATCAGCCTACCCACACCGGGCTGGACATAAGTAGCGGTGATTACTTAGGTAATGTGGAGATAAAACCATTTAGAGTGGGTAAGGTCGTAAACACCGTTTACTCTATGTACGGACTTGGCAATTATGTAATAGTTGATCATGGCGAAGGTCTTAGTTCAGTCTATGCTCACCTAGCAACAATTACTGTTAAGGAAGGACAGCAAGTAACCCAAACCACTACTTTAGGCATAGAAGGATCTACCGGAGCATCTACTGGCACGCATTTGCATTTTGAGATAAGAGTCGATGACGTTCCAATAGACCCATACGAATATCTTGAAGGTCAACCTAACTAATACTCTGATATGATGTTTTTATGTCAAAAAAATTGGATGAACTAAAACACCAAGCCGACCAGCTACTACAGGAGATTCGCATCGTCTTGCCTGGTACTCAAGCCTTGATGGGCTTCCAATTCATAGCATTTTTTAATCCTGTGTTCCAAAATCTACAGCCTGGCCTAAAATATCTACATTTTTCTACCTTGCTGCTCACTATATTAACTTCAATTTTTTTGATCTCTCCAGTAGCGTTTCAGCAAATTGGCGAACAAGGAAAAGTTACGCCCAAATTTTTAACTTATACCCGCCGAATGATAAGCATTGCAATGATGTTATTACTTTTGTCATTTATCGGTGACGTTTTCTTGGCAGCAAGAGTAATTAACATTAGTAATTTTTATTCTGGTCTAATCGCCGCCAGCCTATTTGGAATTGGCGTGTATTTTTGGTACGTTTACTCAGCAATAAGACGAAACAGATAGGTTATTTTACACTCAGTACAAGCGCTTCGTTGGATTGCAAAATAATCTCCTGGCTTTTGTGCTTTTTAGGCTTAATAAAACCAAGTGACGACAACTCGATCTTGCGGACTTTGAGTGTTGACGGCAAAACAGCATTATTTTCATGTTTGCTAAAATTAATAAGCACAAGGTGTTTTTTGTTTTTGTAGCTACGAGTAAAACCTAAAATATCTTCGGTGCCTGTATCTATTATCTCTAAATTGCCCTTCTTTAAAGTATCGGATTTGTTACGAATATTACCCAGGCTTTTATACAACGACAAAAATGAGTCTTTGTCGTTTGTTTGCATGGCTACATTTCGCTCTTTGTAATCCGACGCTACTGGTAACCACGTTGAGTCAGCTTCTGAAAATCCAGCGTTAGAATCCGAGCTCCATTGCATCGGCGTGCGTTCTGGATCACGTCCAGCACTGTCCTCGGCACCTGGATCTTGTACCAAATGCGGCGGTATCTCACCATTTTGCATGCCGATTTCTTCACCGTTGTAAATAAAAGCCATGCCCGGCAAGGTCAACAATAACACCGCTGCACTACGAGCCGCAGGCTCACCCATACGCGTAGCCAACCTCCATTGATCATGATTTCCAAATGCGTAACTGGATATACATAGCGAATTGTAATCATCGAGTGCCTTATGAAACTTGCCTAGGAATTTTCGCCAAGGTTCGGCGTGCCAGGGCAAACTTAAGCCTTCAAAATTAAACGGCGCCGCTACCTCTGGATCCATACCTTCGTAAAAAGCTAAATACTCTTCGACTGTTTCGTGAGTCTCGGGATAAGATTCGGTTACCATGAAACGCAGTTTTTTATGAAATGGTTTTTCTTTGAGAACAGACGACATTTCGTTTAAGTAGGCATAAAGTTGTGGCCAGCCCTGACTGTTTACATGCTTAAGTGCGCTATAGTCAGAATCTCTGCCTTTTTTATAGCCCGGATTTTTAGGATTATCTTTAAACATCGGGTCTTTGCCCATAAACCTTACCGCATCTACCCTAAAACCATCTACGCCGCGCTTCAACCAGAACCTCATAGCATCTTTGATAGCGTCACGTACTTCTGGATTAGCCCAGTTCAATTCTGGCTGTTTTACATCAAAACTATGCAAATAAAATTGTTGACGAGCTGGCTCCCATTCCCAAGCGGACTTACCGCTAAAAATATCCAGCCAGTTGTTAGGAGCAATAGGATTACCGGATTTATCCAAGGCTTTGGGATCTTTCCATACATACCAGTCTGAATATTTGTTGTTTTCAGATTGTCTTGATTGCTTAAACCACTCGTTCTCGCTAGATGAATGATTTGGCACTAGATCAACTATGACTTTAATTTTGCGGCCATGGGCAGCCCGAATCAGCTTATCCATATCTTTAAGCGTGCCGAATATAGGATCTACGTCACAATAATCTGCAATATCATAGCCAAAATCTGCCATTGGCGACGGATAAAACGGCGATAACCAAATAGCATTTACGCCTATACTTTTTAGGTGTTTTAATTTGGCGGTAATGCCTGGTATATCACCTATGCCATCGGCATTAGAATCATAAAAGCTGCGTGGATAAATATGATAAACAATTGCTCCCTCTGGCCAACGATTTTTATGTTTTTCTGACTTAAAACTATTATTCATACCTACAAGCATACATTATTATAAACTTTTGCTACTACTAGTATTTTCTTGCTTTCGTTAACAATAAACCTTAAGCTAAAAGTAACTATAAATTAGGAGAATTTCAAATGAAAAATCGTAGTGTTGCAGCAGTATTGCTGCTGCCGTTTGTAACAATAGGGATATACAGCATTTATTGGTCAGTTAGCACCAAGGGTGAAATGAATAAACTAGGGGCCAATATACCAACCGCTTGGCTATTAATTGTACCTTTTGTTAACATTTGGTGGATGTGGAAGTACTCTGAAGGAGTCGAAAAAGTCACTGGCGAAAAAATGACCGCTGTTTTGGCGTTTATTTTGCAGTTTCTCCTAGGCTTTATTGGCCAAGCAATAGTCCAAGATAGTTTCAACAAGATAGCTGTTTCAGCTCCGCCTACTGCAGAATCAGCTACCCCAGCAGCAATTTAGGCATTAGGATGCAAATACGTAATCCATTATTTGTAGCCGGTTTTCCGTATGTGTTGATTACTATAGGTTACTTTGTTCTGCTGTTTTTGAGCGAAACTAATACTAATGGCGAAATTAACGATAGCGCTGTATTCCCGATGTTAGGTGCTTTAATAATGGTGCTTGTAGGCGTTGGCTACTCACTATATTGGTATATCTCAACAGCAAAAGTATTACGCCAACAAACAAATCTTAATATTCCAAATGCAATTTTGTTAATTATACCGCTCATAAGTTATCTCTGGATGTGGCGATACAGCAAGGCGGTAGAAGTGTACACAAATTCCAAATATCAAACTGCTTTGGCGTTTGTTTTACTAGCGCTCTTAGGCCCAATCGGTATGGGAATTCTACAAGATGTTTACAACAAACTGCCCCCAAGTCCAGACAACAAGCCCGACGTTCCTATTACTTTTTAATGTTTACCTTTTTTACTATGCTTGTCCCGATTAGGTTTTTTAGTAGTTAACGCAATCAACGAGATACTAACTACCAGTCCAAGGCCGACAATTGGCTCTTGGTACTGAATTAGCATTTGCCAGATATTTGTCTGGACTATGGCCTCTTGAGAACCATCGGACAACAAAGGTGCTACGTAAATCATGGCCAACATAACGCTACAAATAGCGGGAATAAATGCCAAGGGCATGAGTGCAGCAGAAGTTTGTTTGCGCAATGCTATGACACAGACAAAAAATGGAGTCAATAACAGAGCAATCCGAACGATGTTTGCCGAATTACTATAACCGCTGGTCACACTTGAGGCTATGAGACTTAAGTTTTCACCAGAAGCTGCCAATAGTACACTGCCAGCGCAAACGGCCAGGAAACATATTGCCGTATTGGTGCGCAGTACCAGCATCATGATGACAACTAGCGCCATTGCGCCCAACATGATGTATTCAACCATAACCGTAATTATACCGCTTTAGAAGCTGAACTGTGTGTCTTTTTGCCAATTATTAGCATCTGCGGTGCCAGCAGCTACTTCTACGATATACTGCGCAGGAGTTACCGGGCAAAATGACTGGTCTGGGTAAGTATCCGGACTAACGTTTTTATGAATCGTATTTATCGTCTTATCCATATTTAGCCAGATCATATCGATAGAAAACAACATATCTTTCATCCAAAAACAATAATTTCCCGGCTGATCATAAGTAAATAGCATAGCTTGATCGGCTTCTAGCCCAGTCTTTCCTGACAAACCTTTTGCCTTAAGCTCAGGAGTATCCATAACTTCTGACTTAAATTCTAAGCTTCCCACCTTAATAACAAATGTATTATCTGGTTGTATCTGATTGTTGTTCTGATAATCAACAAAGTAATATTTAAAACCGAATATGACTGCAATAATTGTAATTATTATTAATATTGCTGGTGCTTTACGCACCCACTCGGTCCTTGCGGGGCTGGCGCTTGGCGTTCTGTTCTACATATTCGATAATTTTTTCAGCGACGTTGCGGCCAGTAACCAGCTCAGGTGTTTTAAGGCTGGCAGACGAGTTAACTTCAAGAATCAACGGTCCGCGCTCCGAACGCATCATATCGACACCGCATATGGACAAGCCCATAGCTTTAGCAGCTTTCTGTACTGTCTTTTTCTCATCATCAGAAAGCTTTACTGGCACACCTTCACCGCCCTGGTGTGTATTAGACCGAAAATCATCTGTTAAGCTCTGTCGCTTAATGCTAGCGACTACCTTGCCGCCGATAACTAGCGACCTTACATCAGTTCCAGCCGATTCCTCAATAAATTCCTGCAACAAAATGTTGGTGCCGTCATCGTCCATAACATAAAAAGCCTGCATAACAGATTTGGCCGCTTTTTTGGTTTCAGCCAAGACTACGCCATTGCCATGGGTACCTCGAGCAAGCTTGATTATTACCGGAAATCCACCCATATCATCAATAAGATCCTCAATGTCATTTATGGAACGCGTAAAAACTGTTTTAGGAATCCCCACGCCAGCTCTAGATAGTAGTTGAATTGCTCGCAGTTTATCGCGCGAACGAGTGATGGCAATCGAGCTAGCTGTCGTGAAAACGCCTTGCATTTCGAACTGACGTACAATTGCTGTACCGTAGCGGGTCATGTTGCTAGCAATACGAGGAATAATTGCGTCATAGCCGCTCAAAATCTCGCCTTTATAGCGCACGACAGGGTTGCTCTGTTCAATTG
>JALYQY010000073.1 GCA_030855585.1 bacterium
GTAGACATTTAATATTATTATATCATATTGCATCTGTATAGTAAATAGTCGTTAGTTACTTAAATGATGAACTTCCGGCGATGCAAAGTTAAACGCAAAAGTAATAAATTGTTTATAACTGAGTATAAAATACTTCTGGCCACTGGCGATGCATATAATCATCGTCTTCTATAGCCGCATCTTTTATATAACGTCTTTGAATTTCCAGCCTTTCTTCTATAGGAACGCTATCCCTAGTCAATTGTTTTTGTAGTTTTTCAGCCGGGCTACCACTTATACATTCAAAATTAAGGCATCCATCTGATTCGCCAACCATCAAATAACCAAGACGCCTAATATTTGTCAGACTATGGTTATCCCAATCTTCTATCACGCCGTAGTTTTCAAGGCCGGAGCCTTGAACAATGGACTCAAAAATGTCGTCAACAGCCATATAAAAACCTCACTGCTAATTATAATTTAATTACAGGATATACTAAATCAAGTAAATTGCAAGAAAAA
The DNA here is from genome assembly GCA_030855585.1 of bacterium. GTDB lineage: Bacteria > Patescibacteriota > Saccharimonadia > Saccharimonadales > JACDBH01 > JALYQY01. The sequence continues at coordinate 502 of JALYQY010000073.1, forward strand.
TAAAATGAACCCAGATTACTCTGGGTTCATTTATTAGCTACAGATCTAAACTATTTCGTTATAGATGTAACAACACCAGCACCGACGGTGCGGCCGCCTTCGCGGATAGCGAAGCGCAGACCCTGCTCCATAGCAATTGGAGCAAGCAATGTAACTTTAAAGGTGATTGTATCACCAGGCATTACCATTTCTTTGTCAGCTGGAAGTTCAACTTCACCAGTTACGTCCGTAGTACGGAAGTAGAACTGAGGCTTGTAGCCCTTGAAGAATGGCGTGTGTCGGCCACCTTCTTCTTTGGTGAGGATATATACTTCGGCATCAAATTCGGTGTGAGGAGTAACAGAACCCGGCTTAGCCAAAACTTGGCCGCGCTCGATGTCGTCACGCTCAATACCGCGTAGCAAAATACCAACGTTGTCACCAGCTTGACCTTGGTCAAGGTTCTTCTTGAACATTTCAACACCAGTAACTGTTGATTTCTTAGTATCGCGGATACCCACAATTTCGATTTCTTCACCAACCTTAACGATTCCTTGCTCAACACGGCCAGTAGCAACAGTGCCACGACCTTTAATTGAGAAGACATCTTCGATTGGCATTAGGAATGGCTTGTCGAGTTCGCGTTTTGGTTCTGGAACAAAGTCATCCATAGCCTTAACGAGTTCCATGATAGCGTCTTCGTCTGCAGCTGAACCTTCAAGGGCTTTTGTAGCGGAACCCTTAATTATAGGAGCGTCTTCATCGTAACCGTTCTTAGCCAAAAGTTCACGAATGTCCATCTCGACCAATTCGATTAGTTCTGGGTCTGCTAAGTCCATCTTGTTCATGAAAACTAAAATCTTAGGTACGCCTACTTGCTTAGCAAGCAAAACGTGTTCGCGGGTTTGTGGCAATGGACCGTCGTTAGCAGCTACCACCAAGATAGCGCCGTCGATTTGGGCAGCACCGGTAATCATGTTCTTAACGTAGTCGGCGTGACCTGGCATGTCAACGTGAGCGTAGTGACGCGCTTCTGATTCATACTCTTGGTGAGAAGTAGCAATGGTTATACCACGTGCCTTCTCTTCTGGTGCGTTGTCAATCTGGTCGTAAGCAACTGGCTTGTTTACGTCAGTTGGCAACTTCTTAGCTAATACTGATGTGATTGCAGCTGTAAGCGTAGTTTTACCGTGGTCAACGTGACCCATAGTACCTACGTTTACGTGAGGCTTGCTTCTGTCAAAGTTTCCTGCCATTTTGGAATGTCTCCTGTTTTTATAAGGGTTAAATGAATAATTTAGTAATGTTCGCGATCCATAATGTTTGGTACAAACCTAACAAAGCCCTCACGCGAGTTACTACTTAAATATAGCAAACTTTAGAGGTGTTTGTAAAGAGTTATGTATCTTATTTGGAGCGTTTTGTAGCGATGGCTTCAGCGACGTGGCTTGGAACGTCGGCATAGTGGTCGAGTTCCATGCTAGAACTGGCACGGCCTTTTGTGGAGCTTCGAAGTGCCGTGGTGTAACCGAACATTTCACCTAAGGGGACATAAGCGGTAATTTCTTTGATGCCAGCCTGCAAATCTTCCATTGATTCGATACGTGCGCGCTTGGAGTTAAGATCGCCAATAACGTCACCCATAAATTCTTCTGGTGTAACAACGACGACCTTCATTACTGGTTCTAGTAGAACAGGTGAAGCCTTTTTCATGGCTTCCTGAAATGCCATTGAACCAGCGATCTTAAAGGCCATTTCGTTGGAGTCAACATCGTGGTAGCTTCCGTCGTATAGCTCAACCTTTACGTCAACAACTGGATAGCCGGCAACGGTACCTGTGGTCATTGCTTCAACAACTCCAGCTTCAACAGGTTTGATGTACTCACCAGGAATCACCCCACCTTTGATGGAGTTAATGAATTCAAAACCTTTGCCTTGTTCATTCTGAGAAATTCTAATCCAGGCGTCACCGTATTGACCACGACCACCAGATTGGCGGATGAATTTGCCTTGCGCTTCAACGTTATCTTTGCGGATAGTTTCACGGTAAGCAACTTGCGGTGCACCGATGTTGGCTTCGACCGCAAATTCGCGCTTCATTCTGTCTACAATAATTTCAAGGTGAAGTTCGCCCATACCGCTAATGACCGTTTGACCGGTTTCATCATCGACGCGAATACGGAACGTTGGGTCTTCTTCTGCAAGGCGCTGCATGGCAATCGACATTTTTTCTTGGTCTGACTTGGTTTTTGGTTCAATCGCAATCGATACCGGAGGTTCTGGGAATGTGATTGACTCTAAGACGATTGGATTAGTTGGATCAGCCAAAGTATGGCCTGTGGTCGTACCTTTTAAGCCTACAATAGCAGCGATATCGCCTGCACCGACTTCAGTCACATCGGTGCGCTTATCGGCTTGCAAACGGACAATACGGCCAACACGTTCTTTTGTACCGGTAGAAGTATTAAGAACGTATGAACCAGCTGTGATCTTGCCGGAATAGACACGGAAGTAGGCGAGCTTACCAACAAATGGGTCAGTGGTTATCTTAAATGCAAGAGATGCAAACGGTTCGGTTTCGGATGGTCTGCGTTCAATCTTATCACCAGTCTTAGGATGTGTACCCCATGTAGAACTCGTATCAAGTGGTGATGGCAAATAATCATTTACCATATCAAGGACTTTTTCTACAATCACACCGCGGCCATCGCCACCGGTAACGGCAAAGAATTTACCGGTCAAAACTGCGCTGCGGATAGCTTGTTTGATTTCCTCTGTCGTTAAACCTTCTTCACCAACTTCAAAGTATTTTTCAAGAATAGTTTCGTCTTCGGCTACAGCGTTCTCAATCAGTAGTGAACGGTACTTTTTGACCTGATCCATCATGTCAGCTGGGATTTCGGCCTCAACTAGTTCTTTGTCGTGGAATTCTGTATATGTATAAGCCTTCATTTCTACTAGGTCAACAACGCCATTGATAGCCTGCTCAAAACCAATTGGCAGATGAACTGGGAAAGCCCGTTTGCTGAGACGGTTGTGAATAGAATCAAGTGATTTATAAAAATCGCCGCCGGTTTGGTTGATTTTGTTAATAAAACAGATTCGAGGCACGCCGTATTTGTCGGCTTGACGCCAGACGGTTTCAGATTGTGACTCCACACCCATTTTGCCATCAAATACCACGCATGCGCCGTCGAGTACACGCAAACTACGCTCTACTTCTACCGTAAAGTCGATATGGCCTGGGGTATCAATAATATTAATCTGATTGCCCTTCCAAAAACAGGTTACAGAAGCAGCAACAATAGTAATACCGCGCTCGCGTTCTTGAGCCATCCAGTCAGTAGTGGTTTCGCCTTCGTGCACGGCACCAATTTTGTGGTTCAAACCCGTGCGGTACAAAATACCTTCGGTCGTAGTTGTCTTACCCGCATCAATATGAGCAATGATGCCCAGGTTGCGGATGTTCTTCATCTCAGTTTTCTTATCTGCCATTTAATCTCACCATCCCTAGTTGTTTAATTAGTATTGCACTTCGCAGTTAAAAAAAGTGCGAGCGCACTTCTCTGTTACTATAGTCTATTTCTAATAATTTTTCAACTTCATATCTAGTAAAACTACTCACCCAGCAATGCGCTTTTAACTCGTACGGGTTGATCTTCAGCATATACATCCATTGATCCGCCCCACTCAGTTTTCTTATCTGTCATATTCTACTTTTTTAATTTACTAAGGGCGCTTCTTATCGTTAAGATGACACCACTGCGGAAAGAAGACTCGCTCATAGCTTGACGCACATCACAAGAACCGTTTACAGGACCTTCGCAACCTCGTGTTCTTGCTTGCATTCCGTGCTCTCTCAATCTTAACTGTTTCTTGAAACCATCAAACCTTGGATTCAAAGGATCGTCTAGTCCGACATGACGAAAGGCTACTTCCGCTCCAACGGTATCAGTTGTGTGTATATCTACTATCTGAATACGTGCTGGGCAGGGTTCGCCTGTTGAGGGGCAAGCTATTTCTGACATATCATATTTAATAGCTTCTGACATTTACATTTCTCCCTGTGCTTGACTCAAAATATTTTCTGTAATTCCGTCAATCGCAAATGCGCAACCCATACTGCGTTGTGTTTCTGTTAAACCTTCTTTTACAATTTTCTCAGTAGCATGCTGAATTTGAGGTTCTGTTTGAGCGAGATCTATCATTATAGCGGCAATTTTATACATCATAGCGCAGCCTTCTGGGTTATCACAATTGATGCATGCTTCAAACTGAGATGCCATTTTATCTCGTTATCAGAGCAAAAGCTCGGTTAAATTTACGTAAGCGGTCAAAGTATTTCATCTCAATCCCTGTTGCCCATTCTGTTTACTAATCTCTCCCAGTACGTCTTCTGATACCTCTACAACTCCTAGTAAAAACTGTCTTATAGGTCCTATTCCGCGACGCCTTCTTTCTGTCCTAATAAGCTCTTTTAACCCACCCTTAGGCATATCATCTACTTGTACGATATCCCATCTATTATCACGAAAACCTCCACGTTCGTCGGGTCTTCGTTCAACGACATACTGAGCAGTTACCTCGTCTGGTTCACCTACCCTATAACCTGTTCTATCTGAGTTTTGTGACATATTTCTAACTCTCGGAGTGATTTATGGCTCGATTAGACATATTGCGGATGTTTTTCATATCAATTTTCTTAGCTGTCATTTATTGTAGCTCGTTATAAGCATCAAATATTTCTTCTAATTCCTTGTGTTGCCTCTGAGCAACCGTCTCCTGCACTGTTTTTCATTGTCGTATAGGCAGGGCACTCATCTGATGAAGGTCCCGGACAATCAATAAATTCACTAGTAATGCCTAAAAGAGCTCTAATGCTTCCGATCCATCCTTTAACTGTAACTAAACGAGGTCTCGCTGCGACAATGGATTCCAGTTCGTCCAATCCTGCATCTGCAGGACATCCCTCACAAATCATCTTATCTGGCGAAGTGAGCGAAGGCTCGGTTAGATTCGGCCATTTTGTGTACGTCTTCACGCTTCTTAACAGCCGTTCCGGTGTTGTTGAAGGCGTCGACGATTTCTAGAGCTAGGCGGTCTTCCATGCTGATACCTTTGCGGCTTCTTGCAGCTTGGACAAACCACATAGTTAATAGGTGGTTTTGGCGCTGGCCTTTTACTTCAAAAGGAATCTGGTAGTTGGCACCACCAACGCGGCGAGAACGAGTCTCCATGTGCGGCTTGATGTTGCCCATAGCTTTTTCAAACACTTCTAAGGGGCTTTCTGATTTAACTTTTTGAGCAGCTTTTTCCATGCCACGATAGACTAAGCGTTCGGCAGTTTGTTTCTTGCCGTCGCGCATAACGCGGTTGATAACACGGGTAACCTGTTGGTTGCCGTAAATTCTATCTGGTGCAGCCTCGCGTACGAGGGCTTTTGTTACTTTACGAGGCATGTTGAACCTCCAAAGTTTGCTCTGTAACACAACCTGGAACCTGGTCACATACTCTCATGCGACGGAAAGATTCATCTTGTGCCTGTTCTTCTCCTGCTTCACTATAGACTTTGCAAAGTTCACGCTGTAAAGCAGTGCAACCAACACCTAAACATCGTGTAGCTGATTTTTCTATATCAAGAGTATCGGTTAATGAGTCAATTCCAGGAATTCTAGAGTAAGCATCCATTATTTTGTATCCTTCTTTGTACCGTACTTAGAGCGGCCACGCTTGCGGTTAGCTACACCCTGGAGGTCAAGTGCGCCACGAACAATGTGATAACGGACACCAGGAAGATCAGGTACACGGCCGCCACGGATCATAACCACAGCGTGTTCCTGCAGGTTATGGCCTTCGCCGCCGATATAAGCCCAGACTTCGTAGCCGTTGTTTAAACGAACTCGGGCTACCTTACGAAGCGCTGAGTTAGGCTTCTTAGGCGTTTTAGTTGTAACTTTGATACATACACCGCGCTTAAAAGGACCGGGTTTTTCGTAGTTACGGTTTTTTAGATTGTTCGTCACTTTATGCAACGCCGGACTTTTGCTTTTGGCAATTGTACGCGAACGTGGCTTACGGACGAGTTGGTTAATTGTTGGCAATGTAAATCCTTTCTAAGATTTCGTTGTCGAGAGGATGTAATCTGACAGGCGCCAGCCTCCCCTAGATTGCTGAATTAAACTCGTTAATGCCAATAGGTATATTAACAGATGTGCTTATCTGTTGCAAGCTATTGGCGCTAGCTTTTGACTTTTCGGCGGTATTTTTTATTATTCGTAGTGTTGGACAACTAGCTTCGTGCTGGTTGTCCGCCGATCAATAATTAATTTAACCGTTTTACGTCAATTTATAGTTTGGTACAAATGATTATTTAACAAGTAGAGCGAAATAACGTACAGCTGTTCAGCAGATTAAGAGTATTATGACAATACAGGGGATTATAAATAGAAAAACGTCTCACACTCGTCTACTTTAATAAGTTACCTGGAATCAGAACCTCTCAACCGTAGGCAAGGATTATACAATCAACGACGTTAGCAAAAAGGTTACTCAGAGTAAAATTGCCTCACAAGGCAATCGTATAGCTACGCTAAAAAAACAGCTAATCTATTACAAAGAAATTACCGAAACCATTCGAGAGCCCTTTATTATACTCACCAAAGAACTCTTTGTGGTATCGGCAAATCCGGCATTTTATAAGAAATTCAAAGTTACCAAAAAAGATACCGAAAACCGGCGTATGTACGAGCTCGGTAAAAACCAATGGGACTCGCCAGAGCTCAAAGAATTACTGGAAAGAATATTGCCCCAAAAGCGAGTTTTAAATGATTACGAGATCACCCTAGATTTTCCGACTCTAGGGAAAAAGACAATGTTGCTCAATGCCCGTCAAGTCGATCACAAACAATTAATTTTTCTTGCGATCGAGGATATATCAGACAAAAGAATACTAAAAGTAGATTCTGATAGAATGACCAAAAACTTAATAAAACAGCGTGACCAACTGAAGCGACTAAATGAAACTAAAGATGAATTTATTATGCTAGCTTCGCACCAGCTCCGAACTCCAGCTACAGCAGTAAAGCAATATGTGTGGATGTTAACACAGGGTTATGCTGGAGCGGTGACTAAAAGACAGGTTGATATGCTAGATATTGTATATAAAAGTAATGCCCGGCAGCTTCAAATCATTGAAGACCTTTTAAGGATTGCCAAGGTTGATACGGGAAAAGTCTACCTAAAAAAAGAGTCCTACGATATGGGCCAACACGTCGAACTGGCTATGAGTGAACAGGCTGTCTTGTTTGAAACTAGGGGCCAAACAATCAAATATAATCCGCCATCAGCGAAGTTCCGTGTAAATGGTGATCCGAAGCTAATGCTTATGGTAATCGGGAATATTCTTGATAATGCCGGTAAATACTCCTTAAGAGGCGGGCAAGTTACTATAAGTGTGGGCCAATCTGGTGACAACACGACTGTTTCTATCAAAGACAGTGGCGTTGGTATCCGCAAGGTTGATTTGAATAAATTATTTGGTAAGTTTGTTCGTATTGATAACCCGTTATCTTCATATGTTGAAGGCACCGGTCTGGGGCTATACTGGGCAAAAAAAATACTTGAGTTACATGGTGGCAATATAGAAGTAACCTCTAAGGTCAATAAAGGATCGACCTTTACCATAAAGACCCCAACTCTATAAATCTGAATTTTTGGAATCATATAACAAAACATTTCCTAGTGATAGGTAACCAAGTTTAATTATATATATTGGAAGGACATAAAAGCGCCCTGTTAAGAGCGCTTTTATGTATTTTATGTTGGTGTTAAGCTAGTTCTAGCATCTCGGCTTCGTCAAGCAATGTCTTGGCTTCTGCAGCTCTAATCTCGCGCGAACCAGTACCCACAGGGATACGGCGGCCCAAGATTACATTTTCTTTTAGACCATACAAGTGATCTACTTTGCCGCTGGTTGCAGCTGCAATTAGTACACGAGTGGTGTCTTGGAAGCTAGCGGCCGACAAGAACGAATCTGTACTTAGAGATGCTTTGGTAATACCAAGTAGCAACTGGTTGTATTTGATTAGTTCTTTTTTGGCTTTGCCTAATTTTTCGTTGGTTTCTAATACGGCTTGTTTACTGGCAACATCGCCGGTAACAAATTCACTGTCGCCAGATTCTTCTATCTGAACTCGACCGAACATTTGACGCACGATTATTTCAAGGTGCTTGTCGGCAATATTCTGGCCTTGTGATGCAAAAATCTTGAGGATTTCGTTCATGATGTAGCGCTGGGTAGATTCCACGCCCTGCAGACTTATCAATTCGTGCAGGTTAATCGAACCATTAGTCAAACGCTGCCCGGCTACAACATGATCGCCGTCACGAATTACAACTTGTTTGAAGCCTGGGATTTCGTAACGAACTACGGCCTGTTTGGCGGGGCTGATAGTAGCGTTTTTGTTGCTAAAATCAACCTTGCCGGCCATTGGTGCGATCAAAGGATTGCTGGCTTCTTCGCCTTCAGCAATGACATCACCGATGGCAATATCAGATCCGTTGGCAATAGTTGGCTTGCGGCCGTCTAGTGATAGCTTTAATGCGTCTACTTGATCAGAAGTAATTTGGACAATGTATTTGTCACCTTCTTCCCAAACGCTAGCCAATCCTGGAACATCGCTTAGATATGCCTGACCTTTAGGAGAACGGACTTCGAAGATTTCCTCGACACGAGGCAAACCTTGAGTAATATCTTCTGCAGCTGCCGAACCACCAGAGTGGAATGTACGCAGAGTCAACTGTGTGCCTGGCTCACCGATAGATTGTGCAGCAATAACACCAATTGGATGCGCATCAGCAACTAATTCACCAGTAGCAGGATCAAGGCCATAGCATTTCTTTGGAATACCGCGTGCGGTTGCAACAGATAGGACGCTCTTGATTCGAACGCCGTCCAGAGCTTCATCGGAATCGATTGCCTGGGCAATGTCTTTGGTGATTAGCTCGCCTTTTTTGACATGCTTGGCAATGTCTATGGCAGCATAGCGACCCTCTAGGCGACTAGAATATGATACGCCGATTTCTTCAGAATCTGAGCGATAGATAGCAAAACCTGGATCTTCTACATCTTCATCGATAGTAAATACATCTTGAGCAACATCTACCAAACGTCGAGTTAAGTAGCCTGAATCAGCAGTTTTAAGTGCGGTGTCAATCATACCTTTGCGTGCACCACGCGTAGCCGTAAAGTACTCTAGCGCTGTAAGGCCTTGTTTGTAGCCAGATTTGATTGGCAGCTCGATTGCTTTACCAGTAGCGTCAGTTGTTACACCAAGCATACCGACAGATTTCATCACCTGGCCGACATTTCCACGGGCGCCAGATGTAGCTGCAATAGCCATAGCGCTGTCTTCTTCTACGAACTGGCTGTTAAGCATATCCAAAACATTACTTTCCGCTTCCATCCAAGTATCAACTGTCAAGCGGTAACGCTCCTCATCTGTAATGAAACCTTGCTCATACTGAGTGCTAATTTCGGTAACGCGGTCGTCAGCTTTGTCCATGACTATGTCCATGCCTTTAATTTCGGCAAAGTCATCCATACCCATGCTAAGACCCGACATTGTTGCGTACTCAAACCCAATATCCTTAAGATCATCGGCAATCTCAGCTGTTCGGTCTTGTCCGTATTTGTGATAGACAAGCGCCATAACAGCTGACAATTTCTTCTTGGTCATCGCTTCGTCCTGGAATGGGAAATCCTCCGGGAAAATTTCGTTGAATAAGATGCGGCCTAATGAAGAAACTCTCTTATCACCTCGGAAATTAATCCGAACAGCGTCTTGCAATTCAATTTCGCCGTTGTCAAAGCACATTAATGCTTCGTCTAGGCTTGAAAACGGACGAGCCTCAGACCTTGCGCCAGGTCGGGTGTAAGTAAGGTAGTAGCAACCCAAAACAATATCTTGCTCGATGTGCAAGATTGGCGAACCATCAGCGGGTTTAAGCAAGTTTTTGTTAGCGGCCATGATGTCCCGGGCTTCTGCCTGGGCGGCATCAGATAGCGGCAAGTGAACAGCCATTTGGTCACCATCGAAGTCGGCATTAAATC
>JALYQY010000017.1 GCA_030855585.1 bacterium
GTCTTCCCTTTTATACTTATCAGTAATTATAACTCTAGCTAACTGAGAAAAGACTTAACCCTCAAATTGCCCTGTCTCCCCAGTCAGAAAACAATATTACAACTACTACTACAGCGCTCATCACCAACAATATCTCCCGTCTTACCAGATTAGATAATCTGTCATTGTTTTCTAGATAATACAATGTCGCCAGACCCACGCCAATGATTGTCAGAAACACTACCGGTTGTGCCAACGGGCCATGATACAAAAGCCAGTGACCCAAGACCCAGGTTAGTGCAGCTGCGATATAGCCCCAGATGTGTGATAACATCGACGTCAAGGGTTCGTCAAAACTACTGTAATAATGCCTTGCAGCCAAATAACATACTGCCCATGTAGCCAAAACTAATATTAATAAATTCGATCCGCCCCACAGCAAATATAGCGCACTAAGTCCCAGAAATTGACCTAAACAAGCTTGAATAGAAGTCCAAAAAGTTGCCGATCTAGGCTTGATGATAATTAACCAGATTTCATAACTAACCACCCAGACTATCTGCCACGCAAGAGATGGTGCTTGAGCCATAAATACAACAAATGATAATCCTACTATTATATCTATAGCATTAGCCCTGATATTGGCTGGCCAGTGGCGTGGCCTTACTGCAAACATCCGCCATTTAGACAAAAGAACCACAGCATATGCCGCCGGTAATATAGATGTACGCACAAAAACATAGACTAATATAGGTAATAACGCTACTAATAGCCAGTGCACAAACTGGCTAAAGCCGCTGGCTGGCTTAATTCTGGCTACTGCTCGTCTCATTGCTACCTATTATTATAACAAAATCAGCAGCCGTAGCATCAATTGTTGTGTCGGGAAGTGTTTCTATGGCCTTAAGGTTTAACCTTTTCTCTAGATAGCTAAGTGTGTATTTAAAGTCACCTTTTTTCATGTCAATCAGCAAAGTATCGGTATAAGTTTTAGAAGGGGCGTCTCCAACAGAGATAACATTATAGCCAAATGATTTGAGTTCGTTACTTTTTTTGGTAGCTAATCCGGCAGTTTCTGTACCATTCAAAATTATTATTTTTGCATCTTCTTTTCTCAAAAATGCATCTTTCATAACGTTTCGGACATAATTTTGGATTTCGGTATAATTGAACATTCCGGCTTTTGGAATTTGAACCGATAGCCCATTTACCATGCTGCCTACAACCAACTCATCCAGCCCCACCGAAACAATTTTGTCACTTGGGATTTCTTTTGATAGTTCATATATCCGCATAATTTCGTTGACACTAAAATCGGTCGATATCTGATCACCAAAATCGCTAATTAGCTGATTTAGCTTTATAGGATTTGCCAGCGTACCAGTACTTAGTGCCTTCTCTTTTAGACCCAAAATAACTGCTCGTTGACGTTCTGATCTAGCAAAATCTCCCTTGGCACTGGTTTTGCGAGAGCGACTAAAAGCAAGTGCACGCATTCCATCAAAATGCTGCAAGCCCGGCTTTACATCCAGGTTATAGCTCTGACCGCCAATCCACATATTGTATTCTGTCACTGCCATCTCTTCACTGACATTTATGTCTATGCCACCTACTGTATCGATAGCTTTTTTAAACCCTGCAAAGTCAATCATCGCGTGATAATGAATTGGCACACCCAAAGATTCACTTAATGTCTTCTTTAATGCTTCTACTCCAGCTTTTTCGGCCGCAGCTTTAGCCTCGAAGCTATTACGGTCTCCGTAAGAATAATTATCCAAAACAGCCGTCTTAGCATTGGCATAGACCTCATTGACTTTAGATTCGTAACCACTTGGTGACTTTACCCAAAAATCTCTAGGCACACTTAGTAGCGCCGCTTCTTTTGCTATAGGGTCAATACTTGCGACCATTATAGTGTCTGTCAAATCAGGGCCATCACTCTGTTCAGCGCCGCCCTTACCAAGTACCAATATATTAACTCGGCCGTCACCTTCGCCTTTTAATAAAGAGGGGTCGACGTCCTGATTATTTAGGATCGCTGAGTTGCCTCCGCCCTTGAATATATCCCTGCCTGTCAGAAAAGCTCTTAAAAATATCCCCGCTCCCACAAGCACAATAATAGAACCCAAAACTGCACTGGTTCTCATTGCCATACGTAACTTAGGTCGCTTAAATGCTGAGCTAGGCTTCTTGAACCACAATCTACTCCACCAGGCCTTTTGCTTGGTTTTATGCTTTTTTAGTTCTGCGGTTTGTTTTTTGATTCTTTCGTGCCGTTGCTGACGATCAGTGAACGCATCTGATATTTCTAGCGGCTGCCTGACGTCACCCGGGCTATTAATGGGCGGGGTTTTTATTGATCGGAATCCATCAACAGAACTAAAGGTATCAATGCGCCGATGTGAACTCGGTAAACTACTTGCTTTACGGGCATTTTTTTGAGCATTGTAATATTTATCAAATGCACGCAAATTAAGCCCAGGCCTATAAGAATTGGGACGGGCGTCAACAAATCCATCAACAGATGAATTGAAAGCTTTTTTTGGGGCGCGAGAATTATCCATTTGTATCTCGTACAGTATACCTTTTATGATTAGGCTCGTAAACCGTTAGCATCTAATAAGACTTTCCGCTATAGTCTAGGACTGAATATGGATCAATACCAGTACATCCCACCAAGGCAAAACCCCTCGCTTACTGGGCCGCCAGAAAGTCCCGTTTTGCCCCCGGCTCCACCAAGGCGGCCGCATCGTAGCGATAATTTAAAAAGCATATTATCCACTATTTTAATTCTGCTAATTG
>JALYQY010000029.1 GCA_030855585.1 bacterium
CTGTCTATTTGGTTGGGGAATGGTTGCAGCTAGATCATGACAATTGGCTTGTGGCAACCATGGCTTTATCAGCGATTGTTGCTGTAATTGTTAGTTTGTCGTTAAATCGGAATTTGAGATATTCAAAACTACGTGGAACTGACAAATACCGGCCAGATATAGATTTGCCAACTGTTAGTGTCTGTATCCCAGCCCGAAATGAAACCGAAGATTTGCCGGCTTGTCTTAGGTCAATACTAGAAAGTAATTATCCTAAGCTTGAGATACTAGTTTTGGACGACTGTTCTCAAGATAAAACTTCGGAGATAATCAAAGGTCTGGCTCATAGCGGAGTAAGATTTATTAAAGGAGAGCCACCCAGGCAAAAATGGCTGGCCAAAAATCAAGCTTATCAGCAGCTGGCTGAGGCTGCCAGTGGCCAAGTGCTGTTATTCTGTGGTGTCGATGTACGGATGGGCAAAAAAACAATTTGGTCACTGATAGATTGTTTGCATTCTCGCAACAAAAAGATGATCTCGGTCTTACCTAAAGGCGAACAGACTGGTGAACACGCTAGTATTGTCCAGCCAATGCGATATTGGTGGGAGCTGGCTTGGCCCCGTCGTTTGTTTAATCGGCCGCCTACCTTGAGCTCATGCTGGATTATTGATAGCAAAACTTTAAAGGCTTTGGGTAATTTTCAATCAGTTAGCAATAAAGTTATTCCAGAAGCATACTTTGCCCGCGAACTGATTAAACAAGACGCATACAGTTTTTTGCGTAGCGATAAAAAACTAGAGGTTTCTAGCAATAAAAAATTTACAGAACAACGAGATACGGCAGTTCGAACTCGTTATCCGGAGCTCCGCAAACGACCAGAATCTGTATTGCTGGTAATGCTAGCAGAGATGATGCTACTGTTGTTCCCTATTGTATTCTTTATGGTTGGATTTTTTAGACCTGTCAGCGGCTTATGGATAGCTTCGGGTATTATTACGATCTTACTAGCGCTTGCCCACTACCGAATCATTAAAGTTTGGGATATTAATAATTTAGCCGTACCAGTTGCACTGTTGCCAATAGCCATAGCCTATGAATTATATATATTACATTTGTCGATGTATCGCTATGAATTAAGTGAAGTAGCCTGGAAAGAACGCAACATCTGCATACCAGTTATGCAGTCTATACCGCGGTTGCCGCGGCTCCCGTAAACTGCATAGTTTGTTTGGATCCGGCGACCATATTGGGAATAAATATGCTAAATGTCGAGCCATGATCTAGTGTACTTTCTAGGGTAATTTCGGCACTAATTAAGCGAGCTAATTTTTTAGTAACGTAAAGTCCTAGTCCAGTACCAGAGTTTTTTCGGGTTCGAAAATCTTCGGAGCGGAAGAATTTGTTAAACACTTGGTCTTGGTCGGTTTTACTGATTCCAATTCCTGTATCGCTGACAGTAAATGTTACGCCATTAGAAGCTGGCTTGGCACCAATAGTTATGCTGCCGTGTTCGGTGTACTTTATGGCATTAGTAATAAAATTTTGTAAAATTTCACGGACATAAAGCGAGCTGCTGTGTAAAAGTTCTAGGCTAGGATCTATTTCGGTGTGCAGGCTTAAGTTTTTCTTTTCGACTGTTGGCATATAATTTTCGGCTAGGTTGGTAAGCAACTGGTGCACGTTGATAGAAACATAATTAGCATCTAGTGTGCCGTTTTCGGCTCTAGATAGCGTAGACAAGTCATTAATTAAAGAACTTAGGAAAAGGATCTGATCATGGGCTTGCTGGACAATGTCATGAACAGAACTAACTTCACCTCCGCGTTCAATCATCATTGAGGCATTACTCAGGTTGCCCTCGGCAATTGTTACTGGAGTTCTAAGTTCGTGGCTAACTACGCTGATAAACTCATTTCTCTCCTCCTCTAGGGATTTTTCGTGCGTGATATCGCGGACTAGCACAACAAAGCCACCGCGATTAACACTACCAAAACCACGTCTAACTGGCGCGATGCTTAAATAAATATTTATAATACTGTTATCGTGGTATCGGATTCTAAAATCGCGAGAAATAGATTGCGTTTTGGTAGAAGTTATCAGTCTGGTGCTGTCTATAGGCTGTTCGTGCTCATCTAAAAGTTTTAATAAATTACCGATGTGGTTACCAGTGAGCTCAATATTGCTATCAAGGATATTGAGGGCTGCGCCGTTATAGAGCATAATTTTGCCTTCGTTGTCTGTCGCAATTACCCCGTCGGCCATGCTATTGATAAGCGCACGAAGTTGTTCGTGTTCAAGAATAATAATTTCTTGCTGAGTTAGAGTAGTAGTTGCGGATTCATCAGGCATAAGCTTAGTATGCCAGACTTTAGGCTTGTCGGCTAGATGATAAATTTACAACTCGACTCGAACTGGCAAAACAACTGTTCGGT
Organism: bacterium; assembly: GCA_030855585.1. Taxonomy (GTDB): domain Bacteria; phylum Patescibacteriota; class Saccharimonadia; order Saccharimonadales; family JACDBH01; genus JALYQY01. The sequence continues at coordinate 2,412 of JALYQY010000029.1, forward strand.
AGGTTTTTAGTTGTTTACGCAGTATTTTGGCGCCTGGCAAAACTCTCTCGAACCGATGCCAAAAGTCCTCAGAATGATTGAGGTGTTCGGTATGAACCAGCTCATGTAGAAGTACGTAATCTATCAGATGCCAAGGCAACTGCATCAAAAACAAGTTTAGAGTAATGTCTTTGGTCTGAGAGCAGCTTCCCCAGCGTGAAGATAAGCGCTTTATCGATGCGGAAGCGTACGAAAAATTATATTCTTTAGCTAAATGATCCAATCTTTGTGGTAACAATTGTTCAGCCTCTAGTTTTAAAGCCCGGATAGCTCCTCGCTCGGCTGCAGATTGAATGTGTTTATGACTTAGGTCCAACTCGGCCGGGCATAAAACGGTGATTGTGTTGAGCGCCACCCTTACGGTGGGCTTTTGTTTTACTGGAGTCGGTTTGAACTCAATCCTATGAGCTTTGCCGATGCGGTCTTTGTTTTGTAAAGTTAGGGTTTTGGCCGGTCGGTGGCGGGCTATCCAGCTTTCTCTGGCTAACGCAAAGTCAATTCCTGCTTGATACGGAACCCAAAATGGAAGGCTAACTCGCAGGGAGCCATCTCGAGCAAAGCTCATTCGTATATTGTTGTTCCCACGCTTTTTATAAAGTGTTATGATACCAAGATTTGGGACATGTAATTGCTTAGTTGCCACCAATTCAGTATAGCTTATTTGTAATGCTTAATTTAGCGCAACACTATATTGCGGCGGGCTGGTCGTTGCTGGTTTCTTTCACTCAAACTCATCGGCGTAGGTACAAGGTTTACCATATCTGGCCGGACCATGTGCCCGACGGCTTTGGATGGCTTGATAATATGCATATCTGATAACTTTTTGGCAACACCACTCATTTGGCTGGCAAAGCTATGCTTGCCGCTGACTACAATAAAATCCTCGGTTGGCTCAGGATGTTGCATATAGGTAGCCATTTGCCTGAATGGCTCGACATCGTATCCAACTGCATAGCGGTCATCGGCTTTACGTCGGTCACGTTTTTGGTTGCGCACAAATGCTGTATCAGGATCTAGTTGGAACCATACTACCAGTGACGTAGCCTTGGCTCGTCTGGTCATTTCGCGTAGAGTTCTGCGCTGGCTAATGCGCATTGCATTCATATCCATAACTACGCTAATTCCGGCTGTCAAAAATTCTCCTGCCATATATTCCATAATTCGGTTAAGGGCAAAATTTTCTTGCTTAGTGTATTTGGGATTGGGAAAAAGTTCGTATCTAATTCGGTCTTGTTCAAGGTGCGCGGCTTGAACAGCTTCGCAAAACTGGCGTGCAAAGTATGTTTTACCAGCGCCCGGAAAGCCGTACAGAAGTATTAGTACTGGTGTATCGGGCAGAATTCTCTCCATATGAAAGCTATTTTATAACAGATAGCATTAAATAGAAAACAACTATGGGTATGGGCATGACAAATTAACAGATATGCGCTATGCTATTCGCAGATTTGGCATTACCAAATTCGAGAGAAAATTCTCGAATTTGAGAGGAGACGGCTTGATCTGGTCGCGAATTTTGCCAGGAAAATAATTTTGCTGGCAAAATGGCGACAAGATCATTACACGTCGACGAAGGGGCATAGTACAACGGTTAGTATAAAGGTCTCCAAAACCTTAGATCGTGGTTCGATTCCACGTGCCCCTGCCATATAATCCTTACTTCATTTGGATATTTGTAGCCCTGCCATAAATTAATGGGCTCTATCAACGCTTAGATTTGATTCTTATTTTTTTGGTGATTAGACCATCCAATAGCAAATGGCTAAAGTAACCGGTTACTGCTGCGCCATAGAATAATATTGCCACTGTCATGTTGTTATGATTATAAATATACGGAATTAGCACTATTGGAAGCGGAATAATTAACATTGCCCATTTGCTGTGCGTCCAGCCGCGGTGTTTGCCGACAATCGGTGTCATGGCCAGCAGCCCCAAGTATGCGGCGGCCTCTAACCTTCCTGCCCAAATTAAGGCTATATCAGCAATAAAGGCAATGCCAAAAAATACATCTTGGCCCCTAGAATTAGTATCAATATCTGGCCAAAGCCCAAACAACATGCCGACTATCATTAGCCCGGCTACTGTTTGACTATCGCTCAACAGCCCCACACTGGACGCAAAAATAGAAAACGGCGCCATTATAATGATTACTATAAAAGCTATCATACATGCCGCAGCACCGAATGTGTGTCCTTTATATCCAGCCATAGTGCTTATGATACCAAAAAAGAAAGGCATAGTGCTTTTAAACAACTATACCTTTCTTAAGCTAACTTAGACTTACACTCTATGATGATTTCGGCGATCGAAATATCTCCACAAGCAGTACAGTGTCGCAAGTCCAACCAGGACATAAATGAGGCGTACAAGTGAATCTGCCCCCCCAAATAGTTCGGTTACCAAATTTGTCTCAAATAGGCCGATGAGCAACCAGTTGATTCCTCCGATTGCCATTAATATGAATGCAATTTTGTAAATTGTCTCGTCTCTCATAAAATCGTCTCCTTTAAAATGATTTAAGATACTTCAGGATTACGCTTGTTTAGGGTAAACAATTTTGCGATTCCTACCATAGCAATTGCATAAACAACCATTGCTACTAGCGTGGCGCTATCAAAAACTGACTCGCCATAACGTGGTTCATCAAATATGCCGTTAAACGGTGCTACAAACAAGCCGCTCAAGCCATAGATGAAGTCTACGAATCCACTAGAACGTGATGCGCCCAGTAGAAGTAGCATGAACCTTACTGCTAGTAATAGCAGTAATGCGCCACCAATGTAATAGACAATTCTTTTGCCTAAGACAGATCCTGGCACAGATTGATTTGTTCTAACGGTGTCACGCTGCACTGTAGCATTGCCGTCTACTGACGTTTCGCGGCGAACTTCTGTTCTCTGTTCTTCTTCCATATCGTCTCCCATTAATTATTATGTTTAGTATAGTTATTAACTTTAAACCAAACTGTAGTATTTTTCGCATTTATTGTTGTTTGATCTATAACCGGTCTATAAATATTCTTAAAATTTACGGTAAAAGATAAAAAAATAGACCCGGGATTTTCGGCCCAGGTCTAGTTGTAACTATAGTCCACTACTTATAGACATAATGTAACGTTTTTGACAGTTTAATGCTTACAACAGGCCTAATTTTGACGCACAGGCAGGCCACTGGCCCCATCC
>JALYQY010000033.1 GCA_030855585.1 bacterium
CAGTATGGTGCCGTAGTTCGCAAACCATGCTGCTCGATCCCCAGGATTGATAAATGCCCGCCACTGACCGTCGTACGGATTGACATGTATTGCAAACCCGACTGACAAGCCCTTGCTTTTGATATAACCAGATGCAGATGATAATGATGCGTCAGTCGGCGTCTCGCCTGATACAGCTACGTCACTAGACTGAATATTCGTCTGACGAACCGGAATAATCAGGGTGATATGATTTGCACCGCTCGCGGCTGCCTTATCGACCGATTGCCGAAATGTACTTGTACCAAAATCTGTTGAGCTGGCAGGCTGTATACTCACCCCCTGTTGCCAGTCAACTACTGCTGCGTGAGCCTGAAAACCGGGAATTGCAGCAAGCAGAAGCGATAATACCGTAATGAGCCCAACTATTTTGACTTTCATATTTCACATTCCTCCGTAAGATCTATCTATTATTCATAACACTAATGAGTAAGAGAAGCAGTATAATATCTTACTTTTGCGATGTATATAGCTAACCTGTGTGACGTTGTTGTAATCATAGTTACCCATAAAACCATCTGTGATACAACTATAAGGCGATGAGACTATTAGCGTCGGCACTACCTTACTCCAGATACTCCTTTTTTCTCATACCACTCAACAGCTAAGCTGAAATATATTCCGCCTTTTATAGCTGCCTAGTTTCGTAATACTAACTTTGGACATTTTCACGTCCCCATTTGAGGACGGTTGCCATCCATATTAATTCTTGCCAAGCTACTTGTACATGATCTCTGTATTTGTCATTCTGCAACTCTCCGTTTTCATTGAACAACTCCTGCACCTTTGGGAATTGCATGTCCGCAAAGGTAGCCACCAAACCCATCTCTCTTACAGTGACCACTAAAGCTTCTATGGCCCTTACTCCGCCCCATTGGCCGCTGGATACCCCAGCAAAGGCTACTGGTTTATGAATGTAGTTTTTCAATTCGCTATCAAGCATGCGCTTCAGGGAGCCAGGGAAACTGTGATTATACTCCGGACTAACAATAAAGAAGCCGTCTGCCTTTGCGGTAATAGCGGTATAACGCGGATCCTTGCCTTCAGGGTCGTTACCATCTCCGGGAAAATTGAAATCTTTAGGATCAATTAGTTCGGTTTTAATAGTACCGAAAGCCTTACCTACCTCTTCAACTAACCGAGCGGCAAATATACTCTTTCGCTGTTCCCTTGTTGTGCCCGCAATAACTGGAATATATAATCGCTCCGTTGTTTCCGTATTTTGTGTATCGTTGTGCTGTAAATCCATGCGTTCCTCCTGAGCCGTTAGCTCATTAAACTTTCACCCTCACCACGAACTTCCCGTAAGGTTAGCTTACATTTGGCAAAAAGCCTGACGAAGCTATTTATAGAATCTCGTCCTATGCCAAGATAGAGCCTTATGGTATTTATATCTCTCCTAAATTAGTCGTTTAATTGCTATGTCAAACGCAGCTTCTTTTAAATCAAGCTTATTTGCTTTTGCGTATTTATATACTTCTTGAACTGCTTCTCTTATACATGCGTCCATACGGTTATTGACATCAGACTCCGTCCATTTGGTATTTTCTCGGTTTTGCAGCCACTCAAGATAACTAACAATTACACCACCCGCATTGGCAATAATATCGGGAATTATCACGACACCCTTTGACACAAGGTAGTCGTATGCTTCGCCGGTAATTGGCCCGTTAGCCATTTCAACAATGTATTTGGCACGGATGTTTTCCATATTTTTACTTGTTACTGTATTTTCAAAGGCGGCAAGTACTAAAACATCGACATCAAGAGCAAGGAGATCATCATTTGATATAACCTTTACACCTTTACTCTCATAGTCTTTAAACCTCTTACGGTCTGCTTTATAGTCTTGAAGTTCGGTAATATTTAACCCGTCGACACTAGTTAGCGCCGCTTGGGAGTCGGATACAGCAACCACCATGGAAGGTAGGTATGCTTCAGCGATATGTCCAAAAAACGAGCCAACATTCCCAAAACCTTGAATAGCTACTGTCGGCGTTTTTTTAGACTCACCCATAAGCTGCAGCAGTTCGGACAATGCTATCACTCCGCCTCTTCCCGTAGCCGCCTCCCTGCCAAGGCTTCCCCCGTTAGCTATACTTTTGCCCGTTAGACTCGCTTTACTTTTGTCGCCAGTTATTTGTTCATACTCGTCCACCATCCAATCGATGATGGTCGCATTCGTATTAACATCCGGTGCCGGTACGTCTTTGTCGGGGCCAATGTGAGGGTGCAGATGCTTAATATATTGTCGGCTGAGCTCTTCAAGCTCCAAGGTATCGAGACTGTGCGGATCCACAGCAACACCACCTTTACCACCTCCCATTGGTATTCCCACCGCTGCAGTCTTAAGGCTCATCAATGTTGCGAGTGCTTCGACTTCGTCCAAACTTACATCTTGGTGAAATCGTATGCCCCCTTTGTACGGGCCACGTTTATTATTGTGTTGAATGCGATATGCCTTAAAAGTTTTTTCATTCTCAAGTGTTATATCAAAGATATGCTGATGGTTAGCTGTCTTCAGTTCCTCTAAAACGTCTTGCGGTATACCTAATCTCTTGGCTGTTTTATCCATAAGGTCATGTACTGTTTCAATCATTTTTTACCTCCACGGCTTTAGTAATAGCCTTTACTGTATCATCTTGCTTATTCACTTGGTAGTATACTCTCGTACCTGATTTTGTCTTATCTACCAGCCCTGCTTGCAGTAGGACCTTTAAGTGCTGTGATGCTAAAGATACAGATATACCAACTACTCGAGCCAGTTGGCCAACAGTGACATCTTGCGCCTTTAGTAATGCACGGAAAATAAGGCACCGATAAGAATCGCCAAGGGCATCAAAAGCTATAGCAATGCGACTAACATCGATACCCTGTATATACTGCTCAAGATTTTCTTGTTCTGTATTGGTTAACATAATTTAATATTTATTTAATTGTTCAATGTATTAATATTACTCCTTACGTCGATCCAGGTCTGTAATATTATTTACTTAAGAAGCATAAATTTTCGGACTTTCAACCTAACTGTAAATATGAAAGGGTACTTCACTAATTGCGTCCAGCAGCTCCTGCACTTTCGCGATGTAACTTCATTTAGTTTCTACCAAAAAAATACCCACGAAACGTGAGCAATTTGATTGTGGAGGGCCTTCGAGAGCTCTGTTGCATCCACGATTTCTAAGATGAACTCAAATACCCTTGCCGCCGTTTACTGATAATTCGGCTTGAACACCCATGCTTTTAATTAGCGGCATGGCCTTTTGGATCAACGATTTAATACCTACTGGCTCAAGCGACTTGTCGTGAGCTTCTTTGTCTTCCCAGGTTTCATATACCCATACAGTTGTCGGATCGTCTGAGGTGCTGACAATGTAGTGAATGCAGCCATCATTTTGTCTTAATAGTTCACTTGCCCCTAAAAGAATTGCAAGCAGCTCGTCCCGCTTACCATCTTCTGCTACAAAACTCCCAAACAATCCATATTTCATAATTACCAGTATAACAAAAGCGACTTCGTTATAATGAAGTCGCTAGATGAGAAAGTACATTTTATAACGGAACTGGAGGGCCATCGTAGATGTTATCGCAACTAACATTAGGTCTCAAGGCCAGACAAATAACGTTCCATTATATGGCAGGAAATGGCGGCCAAAAATACTAGCAGTCTGCTCGGAACTAAGGGTTGCTTCAAAACGGAATCTGACTACAGCCGTTGCAAGCGTGCAGCGCCCAGGCGGTTATCGCCTACCCCGGTAATAATCCAGTCAGACTGACCAATCGCGCCGTAGAGTATGTTCGTGTAATCTGACACGTAGCTATCTGACGTCTTTGGCTCCGCTGAGGGAAATTCATTTCGTTCCGATACTACCTGTAGCGGCACAAACTTGCCTTTTGGTAGCTCGGGTGTTGGCAGCACGAAGGCGGCTCGTGCCAATCTATATTCTAGTGCGTTGCGGCCATCACCATTCGGCTGGCGTCTTGCTTCATGGGTTTCTAGAACGACATGCCGCGGATCGGTCGAAACTTGCGCATTATTCGCACCCATATGGAATCCTTCCGGCAAAAAACTCTTCGTGATGATATTGCCCCGAGCTTCTTCTACGGTATTATCGTTAATCTCTGATGGATCACGCAGTACTGTATGGGCAATATGCGGGAACGGACGGGTAAACACATCGATTAGTGGTGAATCGCTATTATTCCGAGGAACAATAGTTGTATTCTTGGAACCGTGAATCTCGCAGACCGGCTCTAAACTATCCAACCGCTCTCCCCAGTATCCAACCTGTGTTATACTTTCTGCTTCATCTGGTTTCGACTTTTTAGGCGTAGCTTCAACGACACTTATAAACCATCCGGTATGGGGCTTTCTTCCAACGGGGCTTCGCATTTGCACGCCGGGTGTGACTCTCGCATCTTCTCCTCTCAGTGATTGAGCATCAGGAAATTCATGCAATGATGGTTTGCCGGCTTGATTAACAGTTAGGTAATACGGAACCGCTTCGGTCGTGCCAATATGCAAAAGTGCAGCTTCTTCACGAACCCAAGTGAGCGGCATGTGCGTAACCCCCCCTTTTGATTCATGGACAGCCAGGACGACGGGGCTTGGATTTGTCTGGATACGACTCGCAGCCGAGATATGAGGCGGTATGTCAAGTACCACGCAATCCCTAAGCGCCAAGGTGCCAAATATATCGCGTGTTTCCGATGGAACTACTTGGCTCGCATACCTTTCATTGAGCCGAGCAAATGGACCTTCAGGTTCGGGGAACTCGGAATCTGGGGTGAGGGTTTCAGGGCTGACGTAAATAGTTTGTGACATTGTCGTACTTTAATTATTTTATTAAATAATAGCACTGTTATTCAATTTGTCAAACACTATTTGCGACTAGGTTTACATCCATCGCTGTACATCCCACAAAACGATCGATACCCTCACTTCATTCTTAATATCTACATTCAGGGCAGTCCTGATTGCTTCTTTAGCCGGCACTAGATAAGAGTTGCTTTTTATCGGGGAATATTGATGTGAGCCGGGCCGTACCGGCAATTGTAGCTTCAAATTTAATAGTGCCTTACCCTTTATTAGGTAATCCTTACGTCAGTGATTTAATTTCGGCTTTAGAGGCACGGATCTTCTAAATGAACTGATAATTTTATGCTGTTATTTTCGTGAATGTTCCACGTAAAAACTCCGTCCAGTAGCCAAAGGGTCGACGTTTTTACTCGAGGAGCCAGGTGGGGCTTAGATACATCCTGTGGGCCCGGAACTTCTGCCATGACTGCATAGCCGTCAGGTGAAGATTTTCTTGCGGATTACCCCTGGCAGTTCTTATCCACTCCACCCTACGGGTATCTC
>JALYQY010000052.1 GCA_030855585.1 bacterium
GTTAATTGTAAATGAAAGATGGTCCAGTATTCGAGCAAGATACCGTGCCCGCAAGCTTAAAACTAACTACGTAACTATGAATACGGCTCCGCTTTGGGTCGGATTTATTAAAGCTACCACTAAAAGCAATATAAAGCTGTCGGCCTATACAGTTAACGAAGTAAAACTTGCCAAAAAATGGAAAAATGCTGGACTATACGCGGCAGTAACTGATTACCCAGATCGAATTAACAAAGATTTATAGCTAAATATCAATATCACAAGCGTTAATTAATATAGCGTAGTGATACCTAGCTTTTTATTTTCTAAATACTCACGAATTCTTAGGGCTGCAGTGGCGCCCTCGCCTACTGCAGTAGCGATTTGCATAGTTGCTCCACTGCGACAATCGCCAACTACGAACACTCCAGGCATAGACGTTTCTAGGCTCTCATTGCTTTTCACTAATCCAATTTCATCAAGTTCTATGCCCGACTCTTTAACAAAGTCAGTATTGGGTTTTAGCCCAACAAAAACAAATACGCCGTCTGTCTCAAACTCTACTTTTTTACCAGTAGTATTATCTGTCCCCAATACCTTTGTAACTCTATTTATACCATCAATTTCCTCACCAATAATTTCATCGGTGACTAATTGTTTATGTACTGTAATTTTGTCCTTATGTTTTTCTTCTAGCTCTTTGACTAACACCTCTGAAGCGCGAAAATCAGAACGTACCAGCAAATCTATGTGATTAGCAAAACGAGTCAAAAACATCGCTTCTTGTACGGCCGAGTTGCCTCCGCCGATTACTACTAACCTTTTATCGCGGTAAAAAGCCCCGTCACAGGTTGCACAGTAATGCACGCCACGAGCGTAATATGTGTCTTCGCCTGGGACGCCAATTTTTTTATAACCTGATCCTGTGGCCAGCAGGACTACTTTGGCCAAAACGTCGCCGTCGGTTGTTTCCAGCTTTTTGATGTCGCCTTGATCTACAATCTTGAATACTTCTCCGAGCTCAATAATTGCTCCAAACCTCTCAGCTTGCTTGCGCATGGCATCGCCTAGTTCCAGCCCAGCTATTCCATCTGGAAATCCCGGATAATTATCTACCCAATCGGTAGTAGATATTAAGCCGCCAGGAATGGCTTTTTCGTATAAAACAGTATCTATATCTTCGCGCGTAGTATAAATTGCCGCACTTAAAGCCGCCGGCCCAGCTCCAACAATCACAAGATCATGAATTTTCTCATCCGCCATAATAAAAAATCTCCAATATTTATACCTAGTTTATCATCAAACTAAGACGGCTGCTCAGAAGTACAGCTTGTGGGTATTGTGAAGCCCGTAAACGAGTCGTATGTTTTATACGGTGAGAGCGGACTGGAGCAATACGTGCAAGATGTGCTCTGAGGTGCCGTCGACTACGCCAAAGCAGGTGCTAAGCGAGCAAGATTAAACCCAATAATAACATCCTGCGAATCATCTTCTTTAGTAACAACAGTTACTGGAACTGTCAACGCACCGCTAATAGCCATAGCTTCTTGTTGGCGCTGAGGTTCATCGTCTAAATTTACTACCTCGTACTTGTGACCTTTGTTATCAAGGTATTTTTTTACCATAACGCAATATCCGCAGGTGTTTGTAGTGTAAACTGTGATTTTTTTGGCCATTAAATTGCTCCTTTTTGGCTTTTTTTCTTAACGTCTGATATCCATTATATAGCGCTTATGGCAGACGTCAATACGCTATATGTTGTGTTTTTTGGCTTTTTTACTGTTCTACATTGACAAGTTCTATGTCAAACACTAACGCTCCAAGTGGTCGGTCAGAGCTACCAGGTATATAGCCCTCTGGTGCTAGGCCGTATGCTTTGTCGCCAGGGATTACTAGTCTACGCGTACCACCCACCTTCATGCCTGGGACGCCTTCTGTCCAACCGGCAATGACTTGATTTAATCCAAATGGTATTGGATTTCCAAAATCATGTGAACTCTGGAAAATCTCTCCGTTTACTGCGAATGCACCAGTATAATGAGCAGTGACTGTTGCACCCTGCATTACTTCGACACCTGTTCCTACCACTAAATCATTCTTTTGAAGCTCTGTAATAGGTTCAACGATTGGCGTAAAGTTTGTTAATAAAGTTCCCTGTAGCATATTGGCCTTTCTTAAATTATTTTATTGCGATAAGTTCTATTTCGAACACTAACGGCCCGAGCGGCCGGCCAGCGCTAGACGGAACGTAACCTGCGGGAGCCTCACCATATGCTTTGTCTGCGGGAATAACTACTTGCCTTTTGCCCCCAACTTTCATGCCGGGCAATCCATCTACCCATCCCTGCAGTAAACCTCGGCCATCTGGAGCTTCTTCCGAAAGCAGTAGATAAGAATCCAATGTTTTACCATCGTCTCTAGAGCTGCCAAAAATCAAACCAGTCATAGCAAAAGCCCCTGTATAATGTACGGTAATTTGGTCGCCCTTCTTTAGTACCTGACCATCGCCACTTGAAATATCTTTAACTTTTAGTTCATTGATTGGCGTTGTTATAGGTTTAAAGCCTTCAAGCTTCCTGTCTGGTAATGGTTCTTCGGCCTGTTGCTGATTAGCTTGAGCCAAGGCTTCTTGCAAAGCAGCCTGCTGATCAGAAGCCTTATCCTGATTGCGAGTTTGCAAATATACTAAGCCCGTAAACGCTAGCGTTGTCAGAATAAAAATAAATGCTAAGAATATAGAACCAATCCTTCGTGCGATGTCGCTGGCCATAAAACCTCCGGTAATTTTGTTGCTAAATAAGTATAACTTACTTTACGGGCTTAAAACGAGGTTATTTTTACTTGCTTGGAAAAACCTGACTCCAAATCCTTGAGTAGCAATTCCATAATTGGTTCCCAGTATAAAAACGAAAGTGATTCCAATGATGCAATCGGTACCCAACCCGGCTGAAATAATTGGTTTGGTCCGGAGTTTGCTTCTTCTGACTCCGGATGCAAAACAGGTGTGCCACTAATGTACTCGCATAGGTAAATAAAATGCCGATGGCCATCGACCAAATCAGTCACATCGTATAAAAGCTGCTTAGGGTTAACCTTTACACTCGCTTCCTCATATAATTCGCGCACTACAACATCTTCTGGCTTCTCGTCACCATCTACGCCGCCGCCCGGTATAGAAAAATAATGCATTCCATCACGCCGTCTCTCCATAAGGAGCATGCTACCATCATGAATAACTATGCCCCTTGATGTGACTCGTGGTCCTTTATTCACTGGATTAATGTATCTATGACGCATAAAACAATTGTATATCAGATTTAATTACTTCTTTCTAAATCCACAAATACTTGTGTGCTTGGAAAGAAGAACAGGTGTAACTAGCGGAAAGGGAGTTATGGAAGCAAATGCTATCAAATCTCGACCTTGCGTCACATGTTCTTGAACCTTGAGTGGTTCCCGCCAGGTAGATGCCTACGAGGAAGCGGGGGCAAAACTGCCTGACGGGAACCACGATTGGAGCTGAGCGGCGATAAACCGAGGGAGTGGCTTAGTCGCCGCTCAGCATATGTGCTAGGCAAAAGGAGCCAGTTAAGGCTGCAACTAATGCGAGCATCGATGGGGTTGGGCACTTGTGCTTGCTGGCGGATGCAAACTACAAGAAGATCTTCATGAGATCTGAAGGAGCGGGAGTCCCTCTGCCCAACCACCAGATGGTGATAATTGGCGCTAAAAAAGCGGCTAATTATCACGCGAAATGAACGTGAAATACTTGGAGTTTGCTCTCCGTATGGCTAATCGCATGCCAATATCTCACGTTCAGTCTTCCAAGTTAGCCATCAGCAGCCCGCTCGCCGCGCTACTAGTGCTTTTACTTTGGAAGCGTCAACCTCAACTTGAATCCGAAGATTCGTCTGGGAGGTTTTTAGGTAATTGTCATAGACAACGATTGCTAGATATTATTATTAATACCTAATAAACGTTGCCTATGCTATTTGTTCAAGATTAATGTTACACCTGTTAAATTGCATCTCTCAGGAGCAAGACTCAACCGAGAAACGTAGAATACTATACTCCTTTTGGGTATTAATTACAATTTTGTATTTGTATTATTATTCACCAGCCGCC
>JALYQY010000016.1 GCA_030855585.1 bacterium
GAACCGTTATCTACTACAATTACTTCCAGTGGCTTAACGGTCTGAGCGGCAATTGCCGACAAACAAGCTACAATGTGGTCTTCTTCGTTATAAACTGGTATAACTAAAGACAGCGTAAGAGGTTTAAAATCATTCATAAACTTCTAAGCATACTATCATGACTAACCAAAATACAGCTGAGAGACCAACTAAAATAACCAAAAAAACCTTAGGCTTTTGGCAAGATTTTTGGAGGCGTCAAACCATCTGGGCGGTAAGAACAAAATTCTGGCAAAAACTAGGACTAGGTTTATTGGCGTCAGTAATCCTGCTGATTGGTAGCATGTACGGAATTGCACAATGGTATATTCGCAAAAACAGTGATAGGCCGCTTGTCATAGGTGCTACATTTATACCTAGTTACGCCAGAAAATACGGCCTGGATCCTAAAGAAACACTTACGGCTATGGTAGATGACATAGGCTTTAAGCAAATTCGCCTAGTGAGTTATTGGAGTGATATAGAAAAAGAGCAAGGAACTTATGATTTTAGTGAGCTTGACTGGCAAATGAAATTAGCTGAAGATAAAGGCGTAAGGGTCAATTTGTCTCTAGGTTTACGCCAACCCCGCTGGCCAGAATGTCATATGCCTAATTGGGCACAATCACTTAAAGGAACAGATTGGTATCAACCTCTAGAAACTTTTATAGCTAAGACCGTGGAACGATACAGAGATAGCCCAGCATTACAAAGCTACCAGTTAGAAAACGAATACTTCCTAAAAGGTTTTGGGATTTGCACTGATATGAGCCGCGACAGGCTAGTAAGTGAATTCAACCGGGTCAAAAGCCTAGACTCTAAAACACCATTGATCGTAACGCTTAGTAATAATGCTATCGGAATGCCAGTCGGTGAGCCTACTCCAGATCAATGGGGCGTATCTATTTACAAACGCGTCTGGGATGCCAAACTTACCAAACGTTATTTTGAATATCCAATTCCGGCCTGGTATTACGCATTTCGAGCTGGATTCATAGAAACCGTACGAGGCAAATCAATGATTGTTCACGAACTTCAGGCTGAAGCGTGGACGCCACCCCAGTATGGAGACACCGTGAACGCCCCGATACAAGAACAATACAAATCATTCAGTCCTGATATGTTAAAAGAACGCATTGAATACGGTCGGGCAACTGGTATGAAGTCAATTGATCTGTGGGGACCGGAATGGTGGTATTGGCTCAAAACCAAACAAAACGCCCCCGAAATTTGGGATAATGCTCAAGCGGAAATCCAGCGAATCTCAGAAGAAAATCAATAATTTTTAAATATTATTTATTAGAGTCTATAATTTAATTATAGCATGTTGAATAACATTTGTCAATAGCTAACAGATAGTCTATACTACCTCTATGGCTAAAAAGCAGCAATCCGGTATTATCCGCAACAAGCGGGCGACTTTTGATTACGAACTCAAAGATTCGTACTCTGCTGGTATTGTCTTAAGCGGGGCAGAAACACGAAGTCTTAGGAGCCGACATGGAAGTCTTCAAGGAGCTTTTGTACAAATTAAAGACGACGCAGCTTGGCTAGTAAATAGTTTAATTACACCGCTCAAAACTAACGCCGCTCATCTTCCTTCCGAAATGCAAAATCGTAATCGCAAGCTACTTCTTAAAAAACGTGAACTCGATGCTTTAACCGAAGCCAAGCAGCAAGGCAACACAATTGTACCGATAAAATTTTTAACTCGTGGAAGATATATCAAAATCGAAATTGCCGTAGGCCGCGGTAAAAAACAGTACGACAAGCGTCAAGCGATAAAAAAACGCGACACCGACCGAGACACGTCGCGGAACATGGGATGAGCAACATCGCTGTCTTGGTAGACGATAAGGGAACCATTATCGGCCAGAAAGACCGCCACGAATTGCAGGCTGGCGACAGCGTTGCTATAACGTCGCTTTGGATAGAGAACTCGCGGTGTGAAGTATTATTAGCGCAGAGAAGCCTGCAAAAACGAAATCAGCCAGGGCTTTGGGGTCCCGGGGCAACAGGAACCGTTGAACCCGACGAAAGTTTTGAAGATAATATTGTCAAAGAAGCACATGAAGAAATCGGCCTTATACTTAAAAATTACCAAGAATTATTCAGGGTTCATTATATCGAGGGCGACGGCATCGGCAGGTACGCTGTTTGGTTTAAAACTATCGTGGACTTACCTTTAGAATCATTCATATTGCAAGAAGGTGAAGTAGATGAAGTGCGTTGGATTTCTAAAGACACCCTTAATAGGGAACTATCCCGAAATCCAAATGGGTTCGTAACTGCCCAAGGCCTTTGGCAGAAATTATTAACCAAAACCTAGCTAGCCTACACGAGTGCCGATTGGTTCGCCAGAGACGGCTCTTAGGATATTGCCGTCCTTGTGCAAATCAAACACAATCAGAGGCTTTTGCTGTTCCATGGCTAGCCCCAGTGCAGCCTTGTCCATGACTTTGATATCTGGATTTTCTACAGCTTCTTGATAGCTGAGCGTATCGTATTTTTTGGCATCGTCAAACTTAGCCGGGTCTTTATCATAAATACCATCTACTTTTGTGGCTTTAAGGATCACATCGCAGTCAAGCTCTAGTGCCACCGACGCAGCTGCTGTATCTGTAGTAAGGTATGGTTTACCCAAACCGCCAGCAACTATAACCACTCGTTTCTTTTCCAAGTGCCTTATGGCGCGACGACGAATAAATGGCTCTGCGACCTGATTTATATGAATATTAGTTTGCAGCCGAGTTGGCTGGCCATGATGCTCAAGCATATCCATTAATGCAAGACCATTCATAATAGTTGCAAGCATGCCCATATAATCGGCCGTAGGTCGCTCTAAACCCTCACCAGCTAATGTAGCACCCCTCACAAAGTTACCTCCACCCACAACAATTGCCATCTCCACACCACTATCTATGGCTTTTTTGATTTCGTTGGCCAACCAGGCTACAAATTCGGGATCGATACCGCCCTCACGTCCGGCCAGCTGCTCACCAGACAGTTTTAATAAGACTCGCATGTATGACATTAATGACTAGTCTGACAAACATCGCTATACTTATCAACATGAAAATATATTCATGGAATGTTAATGGGATTCGGGCGGTGGTAAAAAAAGGTGAATTTCAGAAATTTATGGCCGAGCACGATCCCGACATACTGTGCTTGAACGAGACCAAGGCTGAGCAGGGACAAGCTGAGATTGACCTCAGCGAATACGAAGAATATTGGAACTCCAGCCGAACCAAAAAGGGCTACAGCGGCACAGCGATATTCACCAAAATTAAACCGCTGGCAGTCTTTAGTGACATTCCCGATGAATTCGTTAAAACTAGTGGGTTAGTGTTGGATAGCTACGGCCACAGCAACGACGAGGGCAGAGTAATTGCTGCAGAATTTGACGATTTTTATGTCGTTACCGCCTACACTCCAAATACCAAAGACGACCTCAGCCGCGTCCCCCTACGAATGGCCTGGGACAAAGCCATGACCCTGTACTGCGCCGATTTACAAAAGAAAAAACCCGTTATTTACTGTGGTGATATGAACGTGGCGCATACTGAAAATGACCTAGCCAATCCAAAGCCTAATATCGGCAAGCACGGTTTTACAGATGAGGAGCGACAAGGGTTTGATAACTGGCTAACGGCCGGATTTATAGATACCTTCCGCCTTTTCAAACAAGGTAACGGCTACTACACATGGTGGAGCCATTTTGCCAAATCACGTGAACGTAATGTAGGCTGGAGGATCGATTATTTTCTTGTCTCCGAATCAATTAAAAACAAAATTAAATCGGCTGAAATTCACCCAAACCAGTTAGGCTCTGACCACTGTCCAGTAAGTATTGAATTGTAAACATGAAACAACTAACTTTGTTATTCCTGATAAAAGATAGTTCTGTTCTACTTGCGATGAAAAAACGAGGCTTTGGAGTAGGTAGATGGAACGGCGTAGGTGGCAAACTAGAACAAAATGAAACTGTAGAGCAAGCAATGATACGAGAATGCCAAGAGGAAATTTGCGTTATACCAACGGATTACGAAAAAGTAGCAAAAATTATATTTCATGAGCAATATGACCAAGAGATTAAGGAACTACTGGTAGATGTTTTTGTAGCAAAAAAATGGGACGGTGAGCCTACTGAAACAGAAGAAATGAGACCTGAATGGTTTGAATTCCAAAAATTACCTTTTGAAACTATGTGGCCTGATGATAAATATTGGCTACCAGAAGTTTTGGAAGGCAAAAAAATAGTAACTGAATTTGATTTGGATAAAAATGACCAGATTACTCATAAAATGGTTAGACAAGTCAGGCAATTATGAAAAGTAATGCAAATCAAAAAAAGGTAAAAATATTGTACGGATGGGGCGAGGGCAAGAGATATGGTAAAGAATTTCGAAAATTGCTGCGCAAAAACGGCTACCGGATGACAAATAAAACAAATAATGCCGACATAATCATCGCTCATTCTGGTGGCAATTTTTTATTGCCTTATGACACGAAAGCTCAGGTAATACTTCTTATCGGTTTACCATATTGGCCTGGAAAACATCCTATAAAAAGTCTACGCGAAAAATTAATAATGGATTTTGCCTCTTCTCCAATAAGCCATTTTATGTACAAAACCATTTTTATAGGTATTTATACGTTTATTAAGCCGCGCTACCATTATAAAATCTGGAAAAACCGGAATCGTTTTGCCGAGACCGATGCAACCAAATCGCGCATGGTAGTAGTTCGAAACCAGCACGATAGTTTTACCCACCCTTACAAAATTGCTGACATCACTAAAGATAAATGGACAAGAGTTTCGTTACCGGGCGGACATGATGATTTATGGGAGAACCCCAAAAAATATATCGATTTAATAACTACTCAGTTTCCATAATAATCATTTTGGTAAATTTACACTAAATATTGAACCTTGACCGTATTCGCTTTTGACGCTAATTTTGCCGCCATGAGCCTGAGCGATTGCTTGAGCCAGGCTTAACCCAAGCCCGTAGCCTTCGGCGCCGGTTTTGATGCGTGATTGATCTGCCCGATAAAATCTGTCGAATATATGCGGCAAATCAACCGCAGCAATACCTATACCTTTGTCGGCAACTGTGATTCTTATTTTTTTATCAAGTTCCTTCACCCCCACTATAACTTCAGACTTTTCGTGGCTATATTTGATGGCATTGCCAAATAGTGGCACAAAAAGTTCAATCAGCTGATCTGCGTCTCCGTAAACTGTGGCTTTAGATTTCGGTAGGCTAAATGTAATTACACGACCAGCTGCTTTAGCCTCCAGACGTTCATGAGCTTTCTGGAGAATATCTCTGATCTTATAATGCTCAAAATGACTCATGTCTATATTTTCGGAATTTTTGGCAAGGCGGAGAAGAGCAGCAGTGAGTGATTCAAGCTTGGCAATCTCCTCTAAATTACTCTTTAACAGTTCGCGGGCTTCGGTGCTCGAAATCTTTTTGGCACGAAGAGCAACTTCTATCTCGGTTTTCATTGCAGTTAATGGCGTGCGAAGTTCGTGAGCCGCGTCGGATGTAAAACGGCTTTGCTGCAGCAAGGTATCCTCTAATGGTTGTAGTGATCGTCTAGCCAAAATATAACTAATACCAGTTCCTAAAACCAACATTACGATATTCAATATCGCCAGATCATTAAGCAGATTTCGCCTAAAATCATTTAATCGCTCGGCTTGGATACGTTCGACGTTTTCGGCATTTGTAAAATACAAATAATCTCGTAGTTCTTGGGCTTGATTGCGCAAATTAGACTTGGCTTCATCGATTGATACACGGTAAAATCCTGCGCTAAAACCAATGGAAAGTACCATGATAATTGCTAAATATGTAAGTGCAAGCCGTGTGCGGGCATTGGTTATCATTGTTTTATCATATAACCAAAGCCGCGTTTGGTCTGCAATATGTCGTCGTTATAGGGTCTGTCGATCTTGTTGCGCAAATAGCCTATATATACTTCAACGGTATTGGGCAACACATCGTCGTCGTCGCTCCAGATATGATTTATAAGTTCTTCTTTACTAACAACTGAGCCAGCTCGTCTCATTAAGTATTCCATCAAAGCAAATTCTTTGGCGGTTAAATCTATTACTTCGTCATCATACAAAACTGACTTACTGGAAGAATCCAAAGATAATTTGCCAGCAGTTAATGTTTGGCCTAGAAGGTTGCGCGGCCGACGTAGGAGGGCGTACAGCCGCGCAAGCAACTCGTCAAACGAAAAAGGTTTGGCTAAATAATCGTCGGCACCGCTATTGAGGCCTTCGACTTTGCTCTCGGTACTATCACGGGCGGTCAACATGAGGATTGGTGTCGTTACACCTTCTTGTCTAAGCGCTCGACAAGCCGCTTGGCCGTCCATGCTTCCCGGCAACATCCAATCCAAGATAATCACATCATATTCTGGGCTGCGTCCGTAGCTAAGGGCAGAATCTCCATCTTCGACTACATCTACACTGAATGTTTCAGCTTCCAAACCTTTCTTAAGGCTTTGGGCAATCTTGGGTTCATCCTCAACTATTAAGGCACGCATAAGATATATTTTACTTCGTGTAGCTGAAGTCGTGCTGATAGATATTTCACTTTTTATCTGTTGCCGATAAGGTGCATCAGCGGTACGCTTAAATACATAATGATGGAATATTGGCAAAAACAGCTTCAGCAGTCACCGTTATTTCCAGATATATTGTGGTCAAGACCAGAAAATCGCATGGGAGCTGGTAAGCTTCTCATAATTGGCGGCAGCAATATTGGATTTGCAGCAGTAGGAGAAGCATATGGCGCCGCACAAAATTCCGGAGCCGGTATGGTTAGAGTTCTGTTGCCAGATGTACTTCGTAAAACAGTTCTCCCACTAATTCCTGAAGCAGAATTTGCCAGCTCTACACCCAGCGGCAGTTTTGCCAAAGAAGCATTAAACGAATGGCTTATTCAAGCACATTGGGCTGATTGTGTTTTGCTAGCCGGAGATGTGGGACGCAATAGCGAAACATCAATTTTACTTGATCTATTCTTAGAAAAATTTAAAGGTCCTATCACTATCACTAAAGATTGCGTAGATTATTTTTATAGCCAACCTGAATTAATAATTAACAGGGAAAGCACCGTAGTAGTGTTGAGTGTGGATCAACTTCAAAAGATTGCCACCAAATTGCATTACGAAAAGCCATTTTTACTAAGCATGGGACTGATGTTGGTTGTCCAAGGCCTTTATGATTTTACTATCAAATATCCGAATGTAACTATCGTAACTAAAGAACTAGAACATATTATCGTTGCCCATAATGGGCGTGTCAGCTCGACTAAGCTCAGCTCTCAACTAGATAAATGGCGCGTTAGTAGTGCTGCGGCTGCTGCGACATTTTGGATGCAAAATCCGTCTAAACCATTTGAAGCAATTACTACAAGTCTAGTAGCGGCCAGCCAAAGCTAGGCGTACAATAAATTAATGCGTAGCCAGCCAGATTTATCAGCCAAACAAAAAAAATTTATGGGTGCAACCCGCATAGAAGAACGCCGTAACGATTCATTATTTGATTTATGGAGTTTAACGCATTTAAGCTGGGGTATTTTGCTTGGATGGTTGCTAGACCCATTCTGGGCATTAGTTATTTTGGTGCTATGGGAACCGCTCGAAATCCTAGTATTATCAGCTATTTTAAAACGATTTTTTAATATAACTTTCGGCTATGAGTCGCTTCGCAACTCCTTGTCAGATATCGTGTTTGATACGCTAGGAATAGTTATTGCAATGATTATTTTTAAATAAGCGTATTATTTTGGCTTTCTTAGTTCGCGCTCCCAAGCCATTCTTTCGGCATACTCTTCGTTGCGCCAAGCAATGCCGTCCGGTTCTTGCATTTTTTCCAAAAACCAAATTGTTGGCAAAGAATTTTTTACAGTGTTACATGCTTTGCATGAGCAGACCAAGTTTTCTACAAGCGTGCGACCACCCTCGGAATAAGGGATTATATGATCGATATTCATTTTATCTCGCGCCTTGCTTGAACCATACATGTTTACATCTACCGCGCAATAAGCGCATCGGCCACGCTCAGCAATCCACGCATATAAGCGTTGCTCTTGGGTTGCCCATCTATTTCGGCCTTGCAACCGTTTTTCTTGCTGGTTTATGCCGGCAATGTGCCGGGACTTAACTAATACTTCATGAAATTCATTTAAAGAAAGTGCGCGTAATTTGTCTTTAAAGTCAGCGGATAAGTCATAGACACTACATTTTGGCTTGGGATTTTCTTCCCCAGTTCTTTGGCGCTCTATCAAGTCAACATCTACTTGTTCCCAATATTTTCGTTCGCCGTACGACCAGGATTTTCGCTCAAGCTGAAAATCCTGTTCTGGTGTCAGCTCTAATCTTGCTTGTGCTACTTCGGGATCAAAACTCATAACGCGTATGGGTATGGAACAACCACCAATTGTTCCCGTGGGGTTCCTAAATATTTATACATTATTTTAGATATGGTGGGCGAGGAGGGACTTGAACCCTCACGAGCTTGCGCTCACAAGATTTTGAGTCTAGCGTGTATACCAATTTCACCACTCGCCCTAATAACGTGCAATATAAGCGCACTCGAATAACAGAGGCAATTATACTATAATAGTTAGGTTAAGCGCCACCAAAAGTTATGAATAACAAATCTTCCAACTTTCAGCTACCCGTCCCAAGTGACCCTGATGCTTCGGTTAATCCGGCGGCCAATTTGATTCGCACTAAGCTTGCAGCTTTATATAACGCCGAACCCGACGCACTATCCGAAACAATAGAAAGCGTCCAAGAACCAGCCCAGACTAGAAGCAAACACCAAAATTTTATGCTTGAATTGGCTAGCTCAGGCAAACCTTATGCACAAATACAATTGGAATGGCACAATTACTACATATCACTGCCCGACGATGAAAAACATGAAGTATGGGAAGAATTTTACGCAACTCAAGCCGATAAGCCATACTTTAAACCCCAGGTTTTTGCAGCTTCAATGCCGCAAAAACTTGACACTCCTACACATGAAGGCGTTTTTGTAAGCAATTTTGAACCCGATGAAAGTTCGCAAAATCCAGCCAATTTGCCTAAACAAAAACGCGCCAAAATCTCTAGATCTAAGGCTCAGAAACCGTCTGTTGCCGATATCAAGCAACAGATTACAGGCAGAGTCACGAATCGAACCAAATTGTCTCGCAAGCAACATATCAAATCTGTTGGCTTTGGCTTAAGTATGGGGTTTGTGTCGATTGCTTTTCTGCTTCTAGGATTTTTTAACGAGCGTATTATAGCTCCATTCATCACTCCTAGCCGTACCGTGAGCTCTACTCCACTTATCCTAAATGATACTACTTCATCTGTTGGTAAAGAGTCTAAGATAATTATCCCTAAAATCAATGTAGAAGTACCGGTGGTCTATGATGTCAAAACCCTTGAGGAAGAAGCAATACAGACAGGCCTAGAGAGCGGAGTTGTACATTATCCAACCACTTCAAACCCAGGCGAGAAGGGCAATGGCGCCATTTTTGGGCACTCCAGCAACAACTTATTAAATCGAGGTAAGTACAAATTTGCTTTTGTACTACTAAGCCGACTCGAGAATGGAGACACCTTTTATATCGAAAAAGAAGGGGTTAGATACGTATACAAAATATTCGCTCAAGAAATTGTATCTCCAGAGGATATTGGCGTCCTAGACCCTGTACCTGGCAAATCTAGTACGATGGCACTCATAACCTGCGATCCACCCGGCACAACTATCAATAGGCTAGTGGTATGGGGTGAACAAATAAGCCCAGAACCAGGCAAAAACATAGCAAGTACGGCAATTAGAACCGATGCCATTCCGGATCAGCTAGCCGGAAATCCAGAATCATTATGGGCTAGAATTTGGGGAACAGTTTTTTAAAGTATCCTTGGATATTTAATAACTGTTAAGCCGTCCGTCTGTTAGCCAGTAGCAGCCCAACTTATTACAATAAAAACTATACTACCGATCTATTAACATATCGGTCTGAAACAAAGCAGATTTGGCTGGCGTCTTTTTAGAAACCGATAACGAATAAATGTTCTCGTAATCAGGATCAAAAAATGGTCCAATCGCAACCTCAGAAACTCCTAATCCTTGTTGATTAGAACCATCAAAGTCAATAATATAGGCCTGTTTTTCTACCACGAAACGCAGTCGATAGCCGTCCATCCATTTAGTCTGATATGTATTTGCAATATTATGACTGAGAGAAATTAGATATTGCCTACGATCAAACAAATCGATAGTTAATATCTGTTTACCACTTTGCAAGGCTATAAACTGTGAGCTTTCGGAAAAAGAAACAAACTGAGGTTGTTTAAGCCGCATGATAGCAGTAACGATTAAGGGCGAAGGTATCTCTTGTTTAAGCGCCGGCAACGGGTTTTCATACACGTAAGCGACTCCATCTTCACTGGTTCCGACAACATAGTACCACTTGTCGTCAAATCGACTGACGTCTAACACATACTTGTCCGATGATTTCATAGCCCTGAGCTGATACGATTTGTTGTTTTCGAGTATTCTAAAATCGACCTTGCCCTCGGCAGTATCCTTAGACTGGGAAGCATATACAACAATTTCTGCTCCGTGTGACTTGTAACTAATTACATCATTGGCCAGTGGCGCAGACAAAGAGCGTGATTTAATATCAGCGCTTCGGAGCGTGCCAGGAATAGAATCAAGGAAATAAATTCTTTCCGGATTCCCATCTCGAAATGTTAGCTCTACGGGCGTTATACCCAAAAGTGTGTTGATATTAACACTCTGTTGGGGCTGTTCACGATCTATTCGCAGATATTCGCTGACGCCTTTTGCAGTCCTACGAACTATAAGATGCCTATTATCACTGGACCAATCTACTGATGAAACAGTCGATTTGAGGGTCGGTGATGTAATAACTGTTGTTGGCAAGCTGGCAACGACTGGCGGCTTGGAGGCATTTGCTAGATCATAGATATCAAACTGTATTGATTGCCCAGGCCGCTGAATAAACACCCAACGCTTATTAGGACTCTGAGAAGTAAAAGTCGGCAAAGTATCATAAGTAGCAACCTCCTGGCTCGTCAGGTCAATCGGTACCAAGTAGGGATAGACTAACCTTAGTAGCTCGCCACCATTTAAATTAAATGTCCTCTCCCACTTTTTGTAGCCCTCTGCCTCTATTCTTATAGTATAAGCTCCAGCTGGCAAAGCCATTCTGGTATCTGTCCGACTACCTTGCCGAACATCATTTAGATATATCTCAGCTCCGCCTGGTTTGGAATCCACATATACAATGCCATTCTGGATTACCGTACCTGTTTTGCGGTCGAAGTCATATCCATTGGCAAAATTCAAAACTATTATAGTACCCAGAGCCACCAATACAGCCATCAAAGCATAACCGATAAATAATCGGCGACGGTGTGCTCGTTTGCGTCTCGGGTCTAAAAAATCCATATATGTATGTTTCGCTTATCTTATGTAGTTATACCATATATACCCTTAAAAAATCCTGACATTTTTTATCATAATAGCTTGCACTGACAAGGCTTAACAAAGTAAGATAGATTACAGCATTTGTTAAAGATGCTTATCTCAGACTAAAAGGGTAACAACTTAAAAAAAGCACCAAATAAACGTGGGCAAACTTTCAAACACTGTTGAAATTAATGGCAAGCGGTATGATGTACATACTGGTAAATTAGTTACAGGCCACTCCGCTGCGCCGGTTATAACGACTCCAAATAAAGCCCAGGCTATAGATGGCGTAGTTCGACGTAGTTCGGCCGCCAACAATCCTCATCGTACTATCGAAAAAAGCAAAACTTTGATGCGCCACGCTGTCAAAAAACCGCTTACAACTCCCCATGCTTCAACGGTTAAAGCTGTAACGCCAATTGGCCATAAGGATTTAACTTCCCACAAGCCAAAGTCTACAAATAATTTCGTTCATTCTGCAGATATTGGCCGTGAAGCTAGAGCTGCGAAAGTAAAACGTAGTAGTCTTGTAAGCAAATTCAGCGATTTCAAACAGTCAATCCAATCCGATAATGTACAGCATATGCCCGTCAAGCCGGTTCCTGCTCACGCCAAACATGCATCGGCCACCGAAAGCACTTCACATCACCAAAAATCGCACGAAATAATTGAGAAGGGGCTAAAAAATGCCCAAAGCCATCACCAACCTTATGTTGCACCGTCCCATAAACATCGTACTCCTAAGGCCAAACGAACACGACTTGCCAGCATTGGTGCCGGCAGCATGGCCGTACTACTGTTAGTCGGATTTTATACCTTTCAAAATATCCCCAACCTAGCGATGCGCTACGCTACCACCCGGTCCGGAATCAATGCCAGCTTACCCGGCTATAAACCAGCCGGCTTTGCCTTAAATAGCCATATCCATTATAATCCTGGGCAAATAACCGTAGAGTTCAAATCTAATACTGACGAGCGCGCCTTTACTATCACTCAACGCGAATCGGCCTGGAACAGCGATACATTAAGGCAAAATTACGTCGCTAGCGCAAGCGACCAAGTCCATACCTACGAAGACAAGGGTCAAACAATTTATCTTTATGGTGGATCCAACGCTACCTGGGTAAACGGCGGCGTGTGGTACGAGATCAAAGGTGATTCGCAGCTTAACTCCGATCAGCTTGTGCGCATTGCCACTTCGATGTAACAATATTGATTGATACAATTTTTGTGTTATAATATTGCTTCAATATGGAGCAACGTCAAAACCCTAATTTAATTGCAACGGCAGACGCTGAGCCGTTCACACCTTACGATAGCTATGAACAGGCTATAGAATTATTCTTATCTGATGGAGCTCTGGCAGTTGACGCCTTAATGATTACGTACTATCGCTACGGCAATTCATTTGATGCCATGAAGTTAGCAGCGACCAAACAGTATTTACGCCAGCGACCAAGCACTTCTGTAAATGAACATGGTGAGCCAATGGCCATGACATTAGAGGGCAATAATATACAAGCTGCTGCCGAATCTAAACCTAGCAAAATCTCATGGCACCCAGAAGATGACATTAAATTATTGCGTGCAAGTCGGCAAGCTGCTCGTAATTCGGCGCGTAATAATCGTGTCGCCAAATTACCCGACGCCCAGCCAACATCTTTAAGCCACCCAGTAACAGAACCACTCACTACGACAAAAGAAGCAAAGCTGGCGCCAAAATTTCAAGAATTTGCTTCCTCCGAAAGGCAAGTCGCAAAAGAGATAATCGATTATTTTATCGATACCGTCAAACATGTAAACAAAATCAAAACTTTTAATAATCTGTTCGAAAACATAGAGAGTGCAACAGACATAAAAGAGTTTAGGGAAATTTTACGCAAGCTTGAAGCTCGGCAATGGCTAAGCCTAGTAAACCCAAGCGATGTTCGAAGAAAAAGAAAGGGAATATTAGTAAAATTATTCTCTCAGGAGTTTAAGGAAGCATACGAGAAAAATAAGCAATCGATGCTGGCCGAGCTAAACTACCCTTTAGATATTTAACGATGTATTAATTAAGTAGCCTGTGTTTAACGCGGTCTTCGCCCATAACCTGCATTATTGTCCATAAATCTGGGGTGTGACTTTTGCCGGTTAATTTGACTCGAATTATTTTAGTGTAATCTCGCATATGTAGATTAACTGCCTCTGCTCCAGCGCGAGTTTTGGCAAGCCAATCATCTACGTTATCTGAAAAATCATAATCACTTAGATATTGCTGCAATGCTCCAGTTATTACTTCTGTATCTAAAGATTTTAACTCTTCAGTGATACGAGTTTTAAAACGAGTCTCAAAAACATCGTCATAAAAATATCCGTATTGCTCGGGAACTTCGCTCCATTTGGCCACATCTTTGCGATTTTTTTCATTATCACGCTCAATAAGCAAAATCTCGCTTGTATAACCGCGGTCCTGAGCCATTGCTTGGTGTAGTTCCAAATCAAAAGTTTCTGCCCATTCCATTGCCTCGGTCCAGAAACTCTCTTGTGGTAGAGATGCAATATAGTTTTTACTGACGTCTTCAAGTTTTTTAATGTCTAGCAAAGCACCGCGGGCTTTGGCCCATTTTTCAAATGTAAAAGGGAAGCTCCACAATTGTGCACCGGGATTTTGAAGCTGCCAATCCTCAAAATTTGAATTAGCTAATCCTACAAGGTAAGCCAAGATAGCCTCTATCGGATAGCCGGCATCAACAAAAAATTTAACATCTGCTTCGGGGTCTTTGCGCTTGCTTAATTTGCGCTTAGAATTTCCATCCATAATGTTTATCGGTGCAAAATGAGCATAGCGAAACGGCTCAATTTCTAATGCCTCGGCCAGCTCAATATGTAATGGTGTGCTTGGTAGCCACTCATCACCTCGCAAAATAATATTAACTCGCATAAGATAATCATCGACGACGTGTGCCATATGATAAGTCGGTAACCTTGTCATATCTGACTTTATTAAAGGCACGTCCAGGTCGTTTTGAGCTAGCTGCATATGGCCCTTCAGAACGTCGTCAAACTGAACCTTTTGGTTATGGTCACCCTTAGATCGAAGACGCATTACAAATGGGCGTTCTTGGTTTAAAGCCTGCATAATTGCGTCTTCATTTTGCTCACGCCATATCGCCCATTTGCCGTAATAACCTGGTCGAACCTTTTCGGCTTGTTGCTGCTTGAAGTTAGCATCAAGCTCATCAGGCGTCGCAAAACAGGGATAAGCTCGGCCTTTTTCTAATAAATCGATTGCAAAACCTAAGTAACTTTTAGACCGCTGGCTCTGCAAATAGGGTGCATATTCGCCGTAACTTGTGCTGTCGGCGTTTACTCCCTCGTCTGGAGTTAATGAAAATTGTTCGAATCCATCAACGATTGTTTTAACTCCATTCTCTACTTCACGCTTCTTGTCTGTATCTTCAATGCGTAGGATACTTACACCTTTGGACTGGCTAGCAACCAGTTTATTGATTAATGCCATATAAATTGTGCCAATATGGACAAATCCGGTCGGGGAGGGAGCTGACCGCGTCACGATAGCACCATCTGGCAAATTGCGTGGCACATAACACGCTTCTGCCTCAGCCCGCTTAGTGTAGCCATCTGGAGCTAGCAAAATTTTTAATCGTTCTACAAGTTCGTTGGAATACTGCATTAACTGATTGTAACAGATGTAGAAGTTGTAAGGTAACCAATACAAAATAAGCCATTTTATGGATTACAAATTTTATCGATAATAACGTTATGCTAAAATCAGGTTAAATATGGATGAATTTGTCAGGCGTCCGCGCCCATCAGTATTAGATGAGATTAAAAATAATAAACCGATTAGACCTACCCATCACAGTTTCAATGAGCCATCAAATATTGTATCCGAACCAGCTAAACCACAAGGAGATATTAAATTGTTACCAAAACCACGTTTTAATTTACCCAAATTCCGCAAACCTCGAAATAAAAAAGAATGGATTATCTCTGCATTAATAGCATTATTATTAATTGGCGGAATTGGGTTTGGGACTTATTGGCTGTTTTTGCGCAAAGACGCGCCGATTGCGATACAGTTGCCGGCCGAGGAACCTGAACCGGTGCCCACAACTGTCGCATCCGAAATTACCGGCCTTCAAGTAAAGCCAGAGATTAACGACCGCCCTGTATTTGCAATCCAAATCGAAAACAGCATGGAAGCCCGTCCGCAATCGGGCCTGATTGATGCCGATATAGTCTTTGAAGCAATCGCAGAAGGCGGAATAACTCGGTTTAATGCAATCTACCACGACAGCCAACCTAAAAACATTGGTCCGATTAGAAGTCTTCGACCCTATTACATCGACTGGTTTTGGCCTTTTGATGCATCAATAGTCCACGCCGGCGGCTCTGGAGGGGCTTTGGCTGACGTCCAAAGTTTGAATCTTATGGACATTGAACATGGCGTAAATGCCGATGCATTCCGCAGGGTTACTAACCGCTATGCTCCACACAATTTGTATTCTACGTCTGCCAATCTACTAAAAGTCATAGATCGCAGAAATTACCAAAGCGATAGTATAAAGAGCCTTTTGCGCAAAGAATCGTCGCCAGCCGAAACTCCAACCGCATCTACAATAAATTTGAATATTTCCAGTGCAAATTTCAATGTTAAGTTTAGCTACGACAAAAAGAACAACCGATACATGCGAACTCAGGGCGGGGCCAAGCACGTTGATGCCGACAGCGGCAAGCAGCTTTGGGCCAATACGGTTGTAGTGCCGGTACTCAGCAGAAGAACCCACTCAAATGGAATACACACTGTTTACGGAACAACCGGTTCAGGTAAAGTTTATGTTTTTCAGGATGGAGTTGTCACCATTGGCACATGGAAAAAGTCTTCACGCCAAGCTCAATGGCAATTTACAGATGCCAGCGGCAAAGAAATTGCTCTTAATCCAGGTAAAACTTGGTTTACAATCATAGATTCCGGCTCGGCCGCTACCTACTCAGCCCCCACAAAAAGCAGCAGCAACTAATTTTTTAGGCTTAATATGCCTGTTTGTTTCGATGTAAAAATCTTTTTACACTGTCAAGTTTGAAAGTAGACATAAAACGCTCATATTCTTCTGTAAGTTCGGTTAAATCAGTTTCTTTATGTTTCCTCTGAAAATATTTTGTTAGTCCGTTCATGACAGCCTCACGCGCAAAATCCTTAGGCCGATTAAGTGTAGGGGCTTCTGAATAAGCAGTTAGGGAAAAATCACATCTGTCAGCGACGAATAAGCCGATGTCTCGTGCCCGAGGAATATGGGCACGTCCGGTTATCCCCATTGCCGAAGTATAACCTTCCTCATCAATAATTTTCGCTGAATTAACCCAGTTTCCTAATGTAGAATGTGAGCCTTCTTCGATAATCGTAGCATTCGGTTCAACACCATATGCAACTGCAGCATCACGCATAAGCCGCGCTTCAGAAGTAGCATAATCGGTTGCCAGTAAAGGGCCATGACCACTAAACAGCAATCTTCGAACATGACCCCGCTCAACGAGTTCTGAAGCAGTTATGGCATGAGCTATAGAAGCCTCAGACGCAGCAATAGAACCGTCTGTAATATCAAGACCTGCACCGTGCACAACTCCAACTTCAGCTAATAGTGATGGCATATTATTAATATTTTAGCACACTACACGTCATTTAGCAATTATATAGACATACCACCTCTGTTATGCTAGGATTATCGAGTTGGTTAGAAGGCCCCATCTTCTAACGGTTAGGAAATCGGGTTCTCATCCCGGAAATAGGAGTTCGATTCTCCTTGGGGTCACCAAATTAAAAACTCACCACTAGGTTGAGTTTTTAATTTGCTATTGAATGAGAATCGCCCAGTCAAATTGCCGTTCACCATAACCAATGCATCATCACGAATGAGAGATTTCTTTAAGAACTAAGGTTGTCAAACAGGGGCAAAACAGGGATAAACATTTCTTCGAGAGGATTTACACATTCTCGTAAGAAGATAAACGTGCTTATCTTCTTATCTCAAATGCTATAATCATAAGCAAGATATGAACAGCTATGTGGTTATTGCAGTGTCCAGCCTCATAGTCATCGTTATTGTGGTGGCTTTTTTGCTGCGCGGCCATAAAAAATCCGGTAGTTCGCAGGCTAGGATTGGCAGCGCTCATGTACTAGCCGATAGTTTAAGCAACGAAAAAATGAAGTCGGATATCATCTTGACAGCTATCACTGACGGTGTGGTGTTAATTGACAACAATGAAGCTATTCAGTTGTTTAATCCAGCGGCTGGAAACATTACCGGCTGGAAGCCTGAGGAAGCTTTAGGGATCGATTATAAATCTGTTTTGCAGCTTTATAACGAAAAAAACGATCCATATTCGCAGGATCAAAACCCATTCGCAAGAGCTTCTAGCATTAAAACAATGGTGCATGACAAACGGGCCAGTTTACATACCAGATCTAATAAAACTATTTCACTGGACATTAGCGTTTCACCCCTTCTAACGGATTCGGGAGAACTTCGCGGCTTAGTTGGCATTTTCCGAGACGTTAGTGAAGAGCGTCAAGAAGAAGCTCAAAGGGCTGATTTTATCAGCACCGCCAGTCACGAAATGCGTACACCGGTTGCGGCCATAGAAGGCTACTTGGCATTGGCGCTAAATGACCGTGTTGCAAAAATCGACGACAAAGCCCGCTTGTTTATCCAAAAAGCCCACGAAAGCACCGAGCGATTAGGCAAATTATTCCAGGATTTACTAACTAGTTCCAAGGCCGAGGACGGCCGACTAGTGAATCACCAAACTGTCGTAGAAATGGGAGAATTTCTAAGCACTTTAACAGATGATTTTCGGTTTACGGCCCAAGCACATAGCCTTAATACTGAGTTTATTTTGGGTGCGCCAGACAGCGTAGTTTCTGGCAGTAACTCAAGTGTTATAAAGCCACTTTACTATACATTCGTTGACCCAGATCGGATGCGAGAGGTAATAACTAACTTGTTTGACAACTCTATCAAATATACTGAACACGGCAAAATAACAATTGGGCTGACTGGCGATGAAAACGTTGTTCAGATCCGTGTTTCCGACACTGGAGAAGGCATCCCAGCCGAAGACGTACCACATTTGTTCCAAAAATTTTACCGCGTAGATAGCTCTATTACCCGACCTATTGGTGGCACCGGCTTAGGACTATTTATATCTAGAAAGATTGTAGAACTTTACCACGGCCGAATTTGGGTGGAAAGCGAACTAGGCAAAGGCAGTACTTTTTATATTAATCTGCCCCGACTTTCTAACGATAAAATCAACCAAATCAAACAAGAGTCAGAAGATAAAGCCCAAACTATACAACCAAACCAAAACCCACCCGCTAACGTCTTAAAATCATGATACAATAGCAAACATAAGCACCTAAGTAAGGAATAAATAAAACTATGGCAAAAATCATGCTCGTCGAGGACGACAACAACTTACGCGAAATCTACGAAGCTAGGTTGTTGGCCGAAGGTTATGAAATAGTTTCGGCACATGACGGTGAAGAAGCACTAGCGCTTGCTATAAAAGAAAAGCCAGATCTCATTATTTCGGATATTATGATGCCCAAAATTAGCGGCTTTGATATGTTGGATATTTTACGTGGCACACCTGAAATAAAAAATACCAAAGTTATTATGATGACTGCCCTCAGCCAGGCCGAGGACCAGACCAGGGCAAGCAACCTAGGTGCCGATAGATACCTAGTCAAATCCCAAGTCACCCTAGAAGACGTTGCCAGAGTAGCCAAAGAAGTTCTTGATAAAAGCAAAAAAGTAGCGGCTCAGTCAGCCGATGCGCCCCAGAATCCATTGGCTCATATTTATCCTAACCCCGCAGCGGCTCCGCCTGCAGACGACGTATCAAGCGATTTAGGAGCGCAGTTATCGGCGGCGGCCGTTTCTATGCAAGCAGACCAAACCACCAACTCTGATGACACCAAAGCCTATTCCGCAGCTCCCGATGAGATTGCCTCAAAAGAGTTATCCGACGAACTCGCTGCTGCTGCAGAAAATTTAAAAAACCTAGCACAACAACCGACTAATGATAATCCGGACGAACAGACTAACGACGATACCAGCACTTTGCAAGAAGATTCAACGGCAGCAGACAACAACTCCTCTGATACCGTCATAGATAACATGTCTCCAGACGATAAAACCGCCAGCCCAACCCAGCAGGATGATGTATCTACCGAAGCTCCGTCAGAAGATACCCTAGAGACAATACTTGCATCAGAAAACCTATCCGAAGAGTCAGACCTTCCACAGACACAAGACAGCCCACCATCTGCCCCAGAACCTTCACAACAATCGCCAGAGTCTTCCCCAGCAGAACTTACATTATCAGAGACAGATGATGTTCAAGAAGCTGACAATAAAGATACTGCGGTGGAAACTTCACCAGTAGCTGCAATGCCAGCTTATAATTTTGATGAGTCCACCGAACAGCCTGAGTCAACCACTGACGTATCAGATGCCCCAACAGAAGATGCTCAACCTGATCCTCAAGACACTCCAACTGATGAAGTCGAAGTAGAGGAAACCTCGCCTAGCGAGTCAACTCCTGAACAACCTGTATACCAGCCCTCAGAACAAACCGTAGACTCATCTAGCGATCAAAATAGCGAAACTCCAGCAGATGCCGATTCCATAGAATCGACGGATTTGGCACAACAGCCAGATTCAGAGACAGATGTATCGCCAGAAGATAATAGTCAATCAGAAGAAATACCCGAGGAAAATCACACTGATACTACCCAGATCGATCATCCCGTTGAGCAAGAAATCGAAAACGCTCAGACTGTGAAGAGTGAAGAAGTAGAAGTAGAAAAGCAAATTGAAGATTTCATCAAATCCACCCAGCAGATCCAGGTTGACGAAGATGGTAACATCTTGGCTATGAACGAAAGTCAGCAAAAAGAGGCAGAACCCCTAAGAGCCGACCTTGTATTACCCGGCCAAGAAGAAGTTAAACCTTCTACTGAGCTGCCACAGGTAGAATCTTTAGCTACACAAACCAGCCCAGAAGTATCAGAAGAACAAATTGGTACTGACTTAAATTCTGATTTTGTTGTACCCGAGGAAGTTACACCGCAGGATCAGCAAAGCGAAGATACTCCAGATCTAGACCAAGCCACAAATCAAGCTGAGGCCTCAGACTCAATAGATTCAAGCGTAGAAGAATCCTCACAATCTGAATCAACCCAAAATTCAAATATGGAACAAGTACATTCAGAACCAGAAGCTACACAAACTCCGCCAGCTTCGGAACCATCTCAGGATCAATCAAGCCACCGAGAAATGGCAGTCGCACCAAGCAGTGAGCCAGCTCCCGAGACCCCAACTACCCCAAATTTAGCCGTTGGTCCTGACCTTACTCCTAGCAAACGAAAAAAAGTACTCCATCCAATCAACGATCTTAATGCCCAGACCGATTGGAGCGCTTTACTATCTAAAGAAAAAGAAAAAGACCAAGTCGCCCAAATTATCGGCGGAGCAGGTATCATCAGCCCGCCCAATCAGCCGCCAATGCCAGGACAGCAGACTCACCCTCAAAATCCCCAACAGCCAGATAATCAACAATAAGCATGCGCTTAAACCAGTTTTTAGCACGACACACGGACTTGAGCCGCCGTTCGGCCGATGCTGCCATCAATGAAGGTAGGGTAGAAATAAACGGCCTGCTTGCACGACTTGGCGATACTATAATTGAATCCGACAGGGTAACTTTGGATAGCCATCCAGTAGAGCTTAGGTCTGAAACTAAAACTATAATGCTAAACAAACCTGTCGGCTACGTTTGCTCTCGGCAAGGGCAGGGCAATAAGACAATTTATGAACTTTTGCCGCCTGAATTTCATCACCTAAATCCTGTCGGTAGGCTAGATAAAGACTCATCTGGCTTATTGCTACTTACAAATGACGGCGTTTTAGCAAATCAGCTAACACATCCGAGCTATGTCAAAATCAAACGCTATGAAATTACTCTTGATAAATCACTGGAGCCGTTGCATCAACAGATGATAAGCGATCACGGTTTGCAGTTAGATGACGGCAACAGCAAGTTGCAGCTTGCCGCTCTAGACGAGTCTAAGAAAAGTTGGGAAGTCATAATGCACGAAGGCCGTAACCGTCAAATCCGCCGCACGTTTGCTGCACTCGACTACAAAATTACCAACCTCAGCCGCACCAACTTTGGTGAATACAGGTTGGGAAATTTACTAAGTTCAAAATTTATTGAAGTTTAATAATGACCTTAACTTTAAGCTGCTAGTATATATAATTTCTAATCGTAGTGTTTGAATAAATTATAACATTTTTATTGGGGTTTACAATACTATGCACCTCTGTTACAATACATAAAAGAATGAGTAAGACAAAAGTACCAATTGTAGCAATCGTAGGCCGTGCAAATGTTGGCAAGTCCAGCATGTTTAACTTTGTATTAGGCGAGCGTGAAGCAATCGTAGCTAACGAGCCAGGCACTACTCGCGATAGCATCTATGGCAAAGCTTCCATAGTAATACCCATTTCCAGTCCTACAGTTGAAGAAAACAGCGATAATTCACATCAAAGTGATCTACCGCAAGACCTTGAGG
This sequence comes from bacterium, assembly GCA_030855585.1. Taxonomy (GTDB): domain Bacteria; phylum Patescibacteriota; class Saccharimonadia; order Saccharimonadales; family JACDBH01; genus JALYQY01. Next base: position 22,191 of record JALYQY010000016.1, read on the forward strand.
AAACTTCTTCTTCTTCTGCAAACAAGCTGTCACGTACGGTGATGGAAGAACAAAAAGATTTTTGGCTGGTAGACACAGCCGGGCTTAAAACCGCCGAAGATGAATTTGAATTTACCATCCAGGAACAGATTACACAAGCCGCCGAATCAGCCGATGTAATAATCGTTATGATCGAAGCCCACACAGTGATCACAGAAGAAGAC
>JALYQY010000023.1 GCA_030855585.1 bacterium
TACTACGGGGTAGAAATGGTGTTCGAGTCCAAGATCTGGCTAAGTCGTTAGATGTTGAATCGCCTTTTGTAACACGTTTGGGTAATAAATTAGCAAATAAAAAACTTCTTAATTCAAAATTTGATCCTAAAGATAAGCGTGCCCGGCTTGTAAGACTTACGTCAAAAGGCGACAAACTTGTAAGCTTCGCAGAATTGTCATTACGCGGAAGCATGAAAGTATACTTACAGTCTGTTGATAGCAAAAGCTTTGACACTTTTTTACGAATCATGGCTCAGCTTTCAGAATTACCCACGGCTAACGTTAAGCACTATGCAGATGAAGTTATTCTGAGTAAGATTCTATAAAACTCATTACTTGAAGTGGCTAAGGGGAATTGTTCTATAAATATTGCCATAAAAGCTTAATAATTTTGTTCGGGTAATAAAAGAAAACGTTAATTGCCAATGGTAATTTACTATCATACGAACCAATGCACGGATTTAGGTCTATCCTTTTCCATCCAAAAAACCGAGCACACGACTCGGTCTTTTGAATGGGGCGAGTGATGGGATTTGAACCCACGACATTCGGTACCACAAACCGACGCTCTAACCAACTGAGCTACACCCGCCATGTTTTTATAATAAAACTACTCACCAAAACAGGGGTTATTGTAGCATAATTTTCTAGTTGGTGCGAGGACTCCTGAGGCTGAAACGAATTTCCTCAAAAACATTAGTGTCTGGGTTATGTTCAAAATACATTATCTTTGATGCTCTATTAAACATAACTGCAAAGTTTTCTATTTTTTTACTATTGTTAGCGTAGGTGCCTGCGTTCCAGTTTAAAGCGTGTCCTAATTCGTGAAAAAATTTGCTGTCCATTGCATCTTGATTTTCGCTTGCAGCTAAAATTATAGTATTAGATCTGCGTACAAATCTTCCTCCTACAGTACCTTGACCCAACTCGCTATCAATTGCAAAATTGTCCCTGATAACTATCCCAGATAGATATAAAATACGGATAGTTAGTCTATCGAACTCCATATCTTCATAAATGGCATCTCTAAGGCATGTGTATACTGCCGTACGAAGCGGATTTCCTGGATCTTCGTAGCTTAATGACGCATAAATAGCGTCATCTATCATTTGTGAATCCAAGGGCTTTAAAAGTACATTACTTCTTACATCTAAAGCTATTCCACTATCAGGTAATTCAATATTTTCCTGTTGCCAGGTCGTCAACCTAGAATAGGAATTAACTTCCATGCTACCATCTGGTATTGAAGGAAGTTCAGCGGCCCTTAGCCTATTTTCTTGGGGCGTGGGTGCACTAGTTTCTCTAGATTCCCGCAAGTCTAAGTACAATGATTCCAGGGCTCGGCTACCAAGCTGAAGACGGATATCATCCTCGCAGCTTTCTGGCGGTATATGCGATGCCTCTGCAAAATAATTAGGCTGGCTGGCTTCGCCATGCATCTCAGGAACAATTGCCATTCCTATACATGCAGCTGTGCTGAGTGCAGTAATTTTGAACTTATTAAAATTATTCATAACTTAATAACATGTCTTTGCAATAATTCTAGCATGTTTTTTAGTATTTGTTTTTAACTTGCATTAGCGGTTGCAGTGATCGACTCAATTGGTGCTGGAACTTGAACAGCTCTATCATGAAGATTGATCACAGTTCCGATTCCCTCAGCAGCTCTTATTTTTATATCAACAACATTATCTGAAGTAGCTGCTGCAAATGTTTCGGGTGTTATTAAATCTAGTATCGCGTAACTCGATTCAATGACGGACTTAGCAATTAGATGAATTTTCATTAGAACATCGTGATCTATCTTGCTCGCCTCGCCGGCGCTTAGGGCGTCTAAGATTGATGCAGAGTAGCTGCCATATTTATCGGCCGCTTCCATTAAGCCTAGTTATGGCGGCTTAGTGGTAAAAAAATGTAATCCTTCGTTTGACGAGGACATAATTATAAATAGTATATTACCGTAAGAACTTACTGTAAACATAAGTTTGTAGATCGCTCTTATTGGTATCAGTAGTAAGAGTTGATTTAGCAGCATTAATTTGTGTAGTCTGCTAGCTCGAAATTAAATTATAAATTTCTAAAATTTGCGGGAGTCATAGGCCCAGTGAAGCAGTGCTTGGCGCTGGCGTGGACGGCAAGTAAAATCCCCGATCTGGCAATTTATTTGTACTTGACCGATATGTCGCCTCATATTTTTCCAGCGCTTAATCTGCCTTTTGTCTTCATGAGGTATACGCCTGCCCAAATAATAGCGACAGTACCACAAAAACCAGCCCTTGGGATCCTCTTCGTATATCCAGCCTTTTCTTTGCCATACGCTCAGCGGCTGGCTGGCATTAACTTTGTAAAAATTTAGTTCTTTGTTGGCAAATGTAATACTAAAGATTAAGTCCTTAAACCACTCAATTGGAAATTCTTTAGGTATCTCAACAAAATAATTGCCGCCAAAAATACCTAAGCTTAGCATTTGTGCGGGGGTCAAATCGGGAATAAACTCAGGATCAAAGTTTTTGCCCATTGGTTTGGTTAAACGATATTCGTAGCATGATTGGTATTCTTCATTGACCTTAATAATTTTCATGATCTATGTATAAAAGGTGCATGAGTGATAAAACTGTCAGTCTCAGCTATTTCCAGCATCGCCTTTGCCACAGACTGTCTATTAATTGTCCGCCATGGCAGGGGCCTATTTGTATTTAGCTTATACAACTTATAATCACCACGTTCGTTCATAACTGGCGAGCGCAATACTGTCCAGTCGAGTCCACTTTGATCGAGTAGCTGCAAATGTAATTCACCGTCTTTTAGTATCTTTGGGATTGCTAATTTTAAGAACGGGTGTGTAAGCCGATTAGTTAAGTTTATTTTATCTTTGCTCCACCTGGCATCATGCCCTGTAAGCGAAATAATTCTCCTAATGTTTTGTGATTTCATAGCGGGGATAATATTTGTCATTCCTACAGTCAAAATATCTTTGTTTGCGGTTCCCCAACTTCCTAAAGTGCTTATCACAGCGTCACAACCATTCATTGCTTCATAAACTCCCGCTGCGTTATAAATATCGCCTCTTGTAATCTTCAGTTGTACATTTTCATCAAATTGCGATTGCCCGTGTACAAAAGCTACTACACTATGGCCAGCATTTAGTAATTCTTGGACTACCAATCTGCCAACTTTTCCATTTGCTCCGTAGACTACTATTTTCATACTTACTCTCTAGTGTATGGATTGAGCATAACAATTAGCAAGGTTTTTCTTGGTACGGCACGTTATTATAGGTTATAACCAAGCTACAGTAACTTTAGAGAATCGAGGAAGTTATTTGATTCTGTTATAAAATCTGGATTTAACGTATCTTGCTCATAGACAGGTGACCATTGGTATACATCATTACCAATCTGGAAGTAATATACCGAATTTCTAAATGTACCCTTAGGTTCCTTCTGCTCATAGGTTGATGTTAACTTTATACCCTCATAGCTTCCTTTAGTGATTTTTTCTTCATCGAAGCTAGTCTCCTGCACCCCATCTTCATATGCTTTTACTTCTGCAGTCAGTGTTGTGCCTATGAATACACGAAGTGTATATCCGCCGTCCCCTTCGGCCTCTTTAGGATCATCGGCATTAGCAATGTACTGCTTGTCGTCTGCAAAAGTATTGGTTGTAATCTTCCAGTCCTCAGGGTAACTAAAGCTGAACTTATATTTTGGGTCCTTATATTCTCTCCAGCCTTTAGGAATAATACCGCTATTGTCAATAACTTTAGCCTGCGGGGTGTTCGATGATGCTTGGTTCTGTTGGACGCGATTGTTTTTTGATTGCCACACATACCAACTTACGCCACCAATTAATCCAATAGTTATTAGTATAAGCAGTCCTTCGACTGCACTAAAGCCATTTTGATTCCATTTTTTCACGGGAGGTTCCCTTTCTTATTAGTTTGAATTATAAGGAAAGATAACTAAAAAGCAATATGCGTATGAGTGGTGTCCCGAAAGGGAATCGACCTGCATCCTGCAGGCCCGCAACTTCTGCCATGCCAGCAAAGCTGGCAGGTGAAGATTGCCTTGCAAAATGCCACTGGCATTTTTCACCCCGACCTTTTTGGCCGGGTGTACGATTCCGCCAAGAGAGCAATAAAAAAGCCGGTCATTAAGACCGACTCTTTTATTGGTACCCCGGGAGGGAATCGAACCCCCGACCTGTGGGATAGAAGCCCATTGCTCTAATCCGCTGAGCTACCGGGGCTTGGTGCGGGATGGGGTAGTCGAAACCCCGTCTGAAGTTTGGAAAACTTCCATATTAACCGTTATACGAATCCCGCTCGTCGCAGTGTGATAGTGACGTTGCCATTTAGCCGACAAAACAAGTTTGCTCGGCTAAACCAGTAACTCCACTAAGCCTTCTCCTCTCAAATTCGAGAATCCTTTCTTGAATTTGGTAAGTCAAAGTATAAATTACAGGGGTAATTATAGCATTTAACTTCTAAAAATTAAAACGAGTCTAAGGAATAATCCAAAGACCCGTTTGTATAGCAGATAACTCTATAAGTTAGTAGCAGTATTAGATTTGCGTCGCACTATATATGCAGCTGCAGCCAAGATAGCAGTACCAACTATGAAGTTTACAAATGCTGGGATACCAGTGTCTGCTAGTTCACCCTTAACATCAGTGTTTGTTCCAAGGACGTTTCCGCCACCATTGCCGCCTGGATTTTCTGGTTCAACAGGTGTTTCTCCAGGAACATCACAGTTGTTGTTGTAGATGGCTTGGCCTGCTTCGGTCCAGTTTTGACCTGGGTAAGCATTGCCTTCATCATTTGTAAAAGCTGGGATAATGTCTCCCCACGAGTGGTCAGTCACGCCTTCGTGCCAAATGCCTCCGGTGTGATCACCGTGGCCGTTTAGGTATTTGTTGTTTACTTCATCAATAGAAGATTTATCTACATCATTTACTGTATACGGGTTTTGATGAGAATTAGTAGCGTGGCAAATTATTACTTTGCGTTCGCCCTGTGGTCCTGGAGTTGCGCTTACATTAGAAGTGCCAGCTAGCACGCTAAAACTTAAAGTCAGTGCAAAAACAGATGTTATTGCGTATTTGTTTATTGAAACCATTATAATTTCTCCTTAATCTTTGGAAACAAAAGGGTACGTCAGTAGTAGACGTACCCTCGCTTCCATTTATACATTAATAATACACTAAAATATAATAAAAGTCAATAATATTGTGTCAATAAAAAATACCTGCCACAGTTTTGGTGACAGGTATTTATATTTAATTTATGTCTATATTGTTTACAAAGAAGATACTTCGTAGCTCTTGCGTCGTGACAAGCCGGTGATGCCTGCTGCTGCGCCTAAGATACTCATACCAACCAATAAGCCTTGTAGTAATGGGCTACCGGTATTGGCAAGTACTTTTGGTACTTCTGGTGTAACAGTTCCAAGCACACGACCTGGTTTTTGCTTGTTACCAAAATTCTTGCTGTGTGACTCACCAGCAGAAGTTACTTCAAATTCGTGGCAGCCATCATCAGATGTTGGATATGATTGTGTCCAACCGTCTTTGTTGACTTCGCAAACTTTGTACCAGCCCTCTTCGAGGTCGTTAAAGCCGTAGTTTCC
>JALYQY010000028.1 GCA_030855585.1 bacterium
GAAGAAGCACCGACTTGTCATGTCGATGGGTAATAAAATAGTAGAAATTCGCGACCCTAGAGTTACTAAAGGCAAAGCTGCAGCAAAATTGCTTAACAAACCATACGATTTTATCATGGCGATTGGAGATGATTTAACAGATGAGGAAATGTATAAAGCTTTGCCCAAAAATGCCTTTAGCATCAGAGTTGGTATTGGCAAAACTTCTGCACGCTACCGGTTAAAATCTGTTGATCACGTGCATAAATTTTTGGGAAAACTATAATACTTGGCACTTGGGGCAAGTATGTGTGCCACGTGTAGCAACTCGTGACTTAATTATCTCCGTACCGGGATGACGCTTACAATCTTTACCTTCGCGCCGAAAAACACGAGCAAACTCTATATAGCTGCCCCGCTTGCCCTCGGCATTTACATAATTTCTGTCGGTTGAACCGCCTTTTTCGATTGCCAGTTCCAAGACAAATCTAATTTCTTTGTATAAATTTTTGAGCTTGTTATCAGCCACATCACGCACCCGCATGGCAGGATGAATCTTAGCCCCCCAAAGGCTCTCATCGGCGTAGATATTGCCGATTCCGGCTAGAACTGTTTGATCCAATAAAGCTGCTTTAATAGTTGTATTGGCGCGTTTTCGGATGCGTTCAATGAATATCTTTGGTGTAAAATCTTCGCTCAAAGGCTCTGGTCCAACCTTTTTCATAAAATCGATATTTGGAATCTCTATTGTCGGCAGCAACCTCATCCAGCCAAACTTGCGCTGATCATTAAAAAACAAATGACTTTTGTCGGTAAATTCAATATTTACCCGTGTAGATTTATCGGGCAATTTACCTATCAGTGAGTCGTTCGGGTGTCCGGCACCAAAAACTTGCTCACCCCGATAGACCATCTGCCCAGTCATCTTAAGATGAATAACTAGGCTGTAATCGGTAATCAAATCAATTATCAATACCTTGGCGCGCCGTCTAATTGCGCTAACTTCCGAGCCTATCAAAAATTCTTGCACGTCAGCTGGTGCATTTGGAAAACTCTTGGGCCAATCAAAATCAACCGATCTGACTTTTTTGCCTACTATTAAATTCTCTAGTCCTCTGCGAACCGTCTCTACCTCTGGAAGTTCTGGCATAAAAATAGTATGACAGATTATTTATGCAATAAAAATTCCACATCTAGTCTTGGCGGCGTGAACAACTGTCCTTGTGGCGTGAGCACTTCGTTTGTAGACAATCGAGAGACGATACAACCGTTCCCAGCTTCAATCGAAAAACCAAGGGCTAGCGCTTCATCAAGATCAGCAGCCGAGGCGCCCGACATGATCAATCGTCCTCTCTGCGCCAGCACGCGGTAAGCTTCGTTAAGAAATTCACTATGCAATGTGGCTTCTTCACCACTACGTGTAAGTCCTGGCAGGGCTATAGCCAGAATCGCATCCATGCTTCCCGATTCGAATTGCAGATTGCGTGCATCCGCATAAACGTCTACTCCTTCTGCTTGTTCGATGTCCGTAACGATTCCGGGTCTAAAAAGACCCCGTACGGTGCGCAGCTTTTTGTAATCAGAGGCTTTGCCTCCAACTTCCAGGCTTCGTTCAGTGAACACATCACGCGCTGTCAGTAACTCTCCTACCTGAAGTATGTACTCATGCGCCTTTCCCTTTTCTGTAGGAAAGATTTTTTCATCAATTGGTTTTAAAGATTCTCCAAAATGAGACTTCAACCAAGTATGCTGATCCATCAGCTGCTTGTTAACTTCAGACTCATTAAGAACGGCATTCAATTGATCAATAGGATCTACGGGAAGCTGTCCGAGTTCAATCATGCACTCAGTATCTCAGTCTAGTTGTACCTACGCAACTTAGGCAGCAGTCTTTAGCTGCTTTGGTCGTCTTGTTTTATTGGTTGGCAACTTTAGTTCCACATCAACTGCAGTAACTCCTTCGGGCATATCGTCTTGTAATTCACCTTCTGCGGAAGAAATTTGAGACGTATCCGCTTCTCTGACCGCTTCGAGCATAACGCCACTAAAGTTTACGATCGCGAGCACGACATCGGGGTTATTTATAAGGTCAAGATGCCCACGAAAACCTTTACGATCTAATTTTATGAGCGCATCAAATTCTATCTTTTGCTTCTCTATGCCTTGCTCAATATCAATTGCATGCGTAATCTTATCGTGACTCCCATAAGCACAAACTATAACCGTTTTACCTGCGCTATTATGTCTATTTCTTACCGCTTCAACATCCCGTTTCTTAATATCTTGATCAGCAAACATAAGCGCATAGGTCTCTGATAAAATGGCCCCGGCACGAGTCGCTACTTCCCACTGAGAGCCCACTTGCGTCCGTCGCATGCGCATGGGGTGACGCAGCGCGGTATAAGCACCTTCAACAGAAATATGAGGTAAGCTGCGCAGACGCCGCATAATATTCTCACTGTTAAGTGAGGTACCGATTACAGGATTAAACTCAAATACTTCTTGCACATCTATACCACCCGGCAATTTTGGAACAGTGAGTAGTCCTACTTTTGTACCTTTTGAATGGTTTAGAAAAGACGTTGGCGCACCTTGGTTATTTAAAACCATAACTGATTCAGCCATTTCATCGGCATCTTTATCCAAAATTTCTCGATGGGAGCCACCTCTATCTGAGTGACGAAGCATCGTCACTCTCCCGAGCCCAGCCCTCACTATGGCGCGGGCAGGATAGAAGTATTCGCATCCAGAAACAAGCCCACCTATTACGTAAAATTCTTTGTCTGCATCTTTTGGCCCCATAGATAAAAACCTTACATCACCGTGTGAGGTTTCTATTCGTCCTGCATAGACATCACCACAGTCCTCGTAACGAGGTCCTACTATCGGGTGTCTATCGAGCAATTCAGCCATTATATAGCCTTCATTTTGTAATTAACCAGAATTATAGACCTAGTTAACAAGCATAACAAGCATAAAGCTATATAATGAATACATATGCAGAGCCTCCAAGACATCATGGGAAATAAAGATTTTGATACCCCTCCAGAGGTGGAGGCGATTAAAACATTTGTCCGCAAAACTTTTAGTAGCGACGTTAATGTGACAGTACATGCCCACAGCATTACCATAGTTGCAGCAAGTGCCAGCCTGGCAGGAGCACTAAGGCCGCACTTGCACAAACTCAAAAAAGAATTAGATACAGATAAAAAGCTATTTATCAGGATTGGAGTGTAAAATAGTGATATGGCTGAACAACTAATTCCAACGGATTTAAGCAATAGTGACCAAATGTTCTTAAGTGAGCTAAGAGATCACATTAGCAAACTTGCAAGTGCCCACATAGCTACTGAGAAAGAATATTTTCCATACGACTTTATGGATGAAATTGATCAACTTGTTGCCGATAATAATATTGATCTTGAGTCTGAAGAAGCCCAAATTCCCGATGCAGCTAAAGATGCTTTGTACGTAAATCTACTGACAGAAGAGGGTCTACCCTACTATACAAGTACGATCCAGAGGTCAATCCCACTAGACCATCCAATGCGAGAATGGACACATTATTGGACGGCAGATGAAGGCCGACATGCGCCAACTATCAGCGGATTTTTGTATAAAACTGGCCAGTTTGATATGCGCGTCCTTGAACGTGCACGTATGGCGATGATGAAATTTCCTGATACACCTCAGCCTCCATCTTTTATAGAAGGCCTTATCTATCCTGCAATTCAAGAACCAGCCACCGAAATTAGCCACCGAAATACTATGCGATTATTGCCACCAGCTCACCGAGTTGGTAAAAGACTTATGGGTTTAGTAGTACGTGATGAAGTGCGGCACGGAAAATTTTACGGAAGTGCAGCAGAAGCCGCAATTCAGGTAGAGCCTTCGCTTACTATAATTGGTATCGCCCAACAGGTACGTAATTTTGCAATGCCAGGCAAAAGTATTCCTGGTTTCGATGAAAAATCAAAAGCAATCGAAGCAGCTGATATATTTGGGTTGAAACAACTACGCCAGATATATGAAGAATTGATTGTTGAGCGTCTTGCGGTATATCAACAAGAAAACCTATCTCCAGCCGCAGAACAAGCGCTTGCATCAATATCCAAAAGACTCGAAATAATGGATAGAATTATTAAGCGAAGAGATGAGCAAAAACAAGTTACGGTGAGCGCGTAGGATCCCAACAAGTTCGCATGTTGGAATCCAGTTGCTGAATCTTCTGTATGTCCTCTATGTCCAGTTCAAAGTCAAAGATTTCCATGTTCTCATGAATACGTTTCGGCGTCGCACTTTTTGGCAATGGCACCGTGCCTGCCTCAATGCACCAACGCAACATAATCTGAGCCGGAGTTTTGTTAAGTTTGGCGGCTATTTCGGCTAGTACCTTATCGTCAATTCCCTTGGCGTGTGCTAAGGGCGAATATGCCTGCACAACTATGCCGTTTTCTTCACAAAATGCCACTAGTTCGGGTTGTTGCAAAAACACGTGTAGTTCCACTTGATTTACTGCAGGTTTTACACGGCAACTTATCATTAACTGCTTTAAATGACGCACCGTATAATTGCTAACTCCAATTGCTTTAGCTCCGCCTTCCTGATAAATATCCTCAAGGTGCTTCCAAGCTTTAACACGCAATCCTGGCACCGGAAAATGTAACAGCAATAAATCCACATATTGCATGTCTAATCGCTCCAGGCTTTGCACAAAACTCTTTCGAACTCGCATAAAATTATGCACTGAAATTTTAGTAGTAATAAATAATTCTTTACGTTCCAAACCAGACTCATTTACGGCTTCTCCCACATAAACTTCGTTGCCATAAATCTGCGCCGTATCAACATGACGATAGCCAGCTTTTAATGCTTCCCCAACCGCCCCCACACACTCATTCCGGCCTTTTATTTGCCAAACTCCAAAACCAATCTGAGGCATTTTTGAGCCAGTGTTCAATACTACATTTGGGGCTGTCATAGTTTCTTTAGTGGTGTGCATAGCCTAATTATAATAAAATTTTAGCGAGATAATATCTGTAATAAATCTTGCGTTGCCTGCGTAGGATTTTTATACACTACCGAACTCATACCTGCTTCCTCCGCCGCCACACAGTAGCGTTCTACATCGTCTATCATTACGCACTCTTCCATCTCTACGTCTAATCGTGTAGCCATTAGTTCAAACATTCTAAGATCGGGTTTTATTAATTTATCCTTGAACGACATAACTGATGCGTCAAATACGCTCGCTTGCATTGGCGTAAACAACTCGCCTAAAACATCGTAATTAGCATTACTTAACATACCAATTTTATACTTTGGCTTAAGCTCTTTTTCAATAAATTCAAAAAGTTCATCGTTGGCCACTCGCTTACCGAGCGCACCACGTAATACACTTTCTTCAACACCTAAAAGTTGTGCAGCTTGTTGATAATATTCATCATTATTTATCATGCCAAATTCGTTCTGCTTGCCCAAGTCTGCTGCCTGCTGAGCAAGTTCTTGATTGTCTCCAATATATCTGCGTTTAAACGGCAGCCAGCCGTCCTCTGCTAGCACCCCAAAACAATCAAAAATTATGGCTTGTATCATGCAAGTATCGCTTCCAGGTCTTTTTTAAATTGTTCTAAATTTTTATATAGGATCGTCTTCATGCCCACGCCGGTTGCGCCATCGATATATTCTGGCCTGTCGTCAGTGAATACGCACTCGTCCAAACGTACACCGAGTCTGTCAGCAGTGATCTCATAGGCTTGAGCCTCAGGTTTGGCATATCCAATCACTCCAGATTCTACTATCACCTCAAAATACTTTTCAAGAAATCCCGCTTTAAAATATCTTCCTACACCTCCCTTGCCAATATTTGAAAGCATGGCAACTTGGTAATTTTCACGTAATTCTTTGATGTAGCCCAACAGTTCGTAGTTTATATGATGCCCATCATCGTTACGTTTTCGCCACTCAGCTTCAGATATGCTTAGTTTTTTGGCCATTCCTGGGACTGAACTCTCAATTCTCCCTGTACTCGCCTCGTGCATGATTGATACGATAAAAGGAAGATCCTTTTCAAAATTACCGCCAAAAAACTCATAGTTCTCGCGCAATCCATCAGTCAGCACCACTCCAAAACAGTCAAAGATGATGGCTTTGATCATTTGTTATTCTCTATAAAATTAGCCAGTTTTTTTGCAGCATGGTTTCGTGGCTGATATTTTGCATAGGTTTCTTCGTCCATCTCTGCTCTTGTTTGTTCCTGACCATCAGGGATAAAAGTTGGATCAAAGCCAAAACCACCACTACCCTTTACGTCTGTTGCGATTACTCCGTTGATGCTGGCACTGAATTCATGGAATGATTTACCGTCATAGATACCAAATATTACCGTATGTGTCGCCCGTCTATCATCATTTCCGTCCAATAAACGTATAAGACCGCCAGTATCCAATTCTTGAAGGAAAAATTTAATAAAAGGTCCAGGAAGTTTACCTAACGCATGAAAAACCAATGAGGCGTCCTCGACAAGTACCGGTCTTTGCAAGATTCGATATGCTTCTTTGGCCTTATGTTCAAGTACGACTGCAGGGTCCAGATCTTGTATCTCATCTAGATCCACATGTTCGTGCTCTAATGTTTGGCCTAGATATTTTTCAACCTGCTTTACTTTGTTCATATTACCAGTGACAAAAACTAAGTCATTCATCTACCCGTGCCCCCAAAGCCGCCATCACCACGAGTCGTATCGTCGAGTGATTCTACTTGTTGAAACTGCACCTGCTCATGCGGTGCAACGACAAACTGTGCGACACGGTCATTCGGCAATACATCATATGGTAACTTGCCATGATTGATTAGAATGACACCAAGCTCACCACGATAATCACTGTCCAATGTACCAGGAGAATTGAGCACTACAACTGCATGTTTGGCTGCGAGTCCACTGCGCGACCTTACTTGACCTTCGTACCCATTTGGGAGCGCGATAGACAAGCCAGTTGGGATAATATGAACCTCGCCCGGCTGCAAAGTGATTTGTTCATCTAGACACGCATGCAAATCTACAGCCGCTGCTTGATCAGTCTGATATACAGGCACTACTGCCCCTGGCCGCAACTTTACGAACTCTACGCGCACACTCATATCTCTAAGTCCATTTGTTCAACTTTCATTGGGTTTCTTAAGCCCTTTGATAAGGTAAAGATGTCTGGTTGCTTAAACTCATACATAACTTCTTTCTGCTCACTGGCGGGTGTCACAAACACGATCCGCTCGATTTCAGCCCAAGCCGCACATGCCAGACACATGGTACATGGTTCATGACTTGCATAGAGCGTACAGCCTGGCAACTGCCAGCTACCTAAGGCCTTACCCGCTTGTCGCATGGCACATACCTCTGAATGGGCTGATGGGTCAAACTCATCCCCAACATGCGCATGATCGACACCAATGACCTCACCGTCTCTCACCACCACTGCACCAAAGTTATACGGTGCTCGTACTTCATTGCCTTTCTTAATCGCTAACTTCAAATAGTCTTTATCTGTCATACGCCAAAGCCTCGTCTATTATGTTAATCTTTTTCGGATTTATTGCATTGACCGACTTTAATGCTTCGGCGACCTCGTCAATAGTGCCGCACACCACGTCACACGTTGTAAACACAAATGGATCTTTATAGTGTTCAATGTGCTGGCCATGCATTTCCCTGCTGGCACCATTAAACTTACCGCCCCACGGTGCAAAACCAATGACTGGTTTACCTAAATATTTTGCAATTAATATCTCCTGCGAGCCGCCCACACTAATATCATCAGACAAGTAAACCATTACAACATCAGAATCTTTAATGAGCTTACAATCCTTGGCAAATATCGCAAAAGTGTCTGTTGGATCCTCTTCAATTTTCATCGGGTCTAGATTTTCCAAGGCAACACCGCTCAGGGTGCTTAGTTGATCACAAAAATCATCTCGCCAATGATGCGTGTTGAATATCGAATCTTTTGAAACCTTGCCTGCAATATAGATTTTCAGTTTAGACACCTTTCTTATCAAAGAATAACAGATTATACCCTGATAAACCGAATCAATCATTGGCAAAAAAATCAGACAGCTTTTTATTCAAGTCAGATTTCTTACTTCATAAGCTGCTCAGGTTTGATAAGCTGCTTGGACGGAGGAAATTATGGACAACAATAACAATTCTACTGACAATTTTCAGCAACAACCGGATGACACAAATCCGCTCAGCGACATGCAGGATAATCAGCAACTGGCGGAAGATAATGACACTCCTTTTTCACCGCCTGATGGTGTCCAGGATAGAATTGATGATACCCATCCCACCACCGACACAAATATCGATCCGATGGAGCGCTACGACGAAGGTATTGAAGGTGCTGCAAATATAGATTTGCCCGGCGAAGCCGCAGAAGAAGACGACCAACCCCCCGAAACAGAAGAGGAATAATCTATTTGCTACCTGCATCAAATGAAGCACAATCTTCGAGTTGTGACTTTAGCGTAGAACGATCTTCAACATACACTGCCGTCGCATAATTTGACATCCCTGTTTCTCCTATAAACCTGAACCAAATGTCAGAAGTTCTAGGTGTCTCAGGATGCACTGAGCTCACCTTTCTGCCCTCTTCCCAGCATTCTGGTGTTACTGATTCGCCATGCTCATAGTCATCGATCGGCTCTTTGTGTTCAGGACTATCGGAACTGCCAGGGTATACCAAGATCGTCGGTGAATTCCCTGCTAAATAATCAAAGATTAGTTTAGGATCGTCATCCCCGCCACAACTTGATAAAAGTATTGCAGCACCGGCTATGCGCCCACGATTTCTGCTACCAAAAATCCTGTTCTCAATCCCCAGTTTCATGCAGGCAGTATACTCCTAAAATTAATCCTCAAGTGGATAGATGAGTTTTTCGCTGTTGTTCCGGATATTATTGACTTCCTTGCTGACACGAACAAGGCTGAGCGTGCCGTCCGGTGCTGAGTGCAACAGTTCGTGTAGTAAATCTTCGTCAATTTCACCAGGGCTAAGCCATAGTTTCATTTTTTCATCATCCAAAATTGCTGGCATGCGGTCGTGAATTTCGGCCATTTCTTTGTTCGGGCTTGTCGTGATTATGGTATACGTCTTAATCTTGTCTCCCGCAGGATTTGTCCACTCATCCCATAGTCCGGCAAAGCTTAGCACTTCGCCCTTGGCGGGTGTAATATAATATGGCTGCTTACCGCCATTATCTTGCTTCCATTCATAAAAACCTCTGGCTGGCACGACGCAACGATGCGCTTTTACCAGCCGCTTCCACATCGGTTTTTCAGTCAAACCCTCTTGCCTCGCATTAATGAGCTTGAGAGGCGTACCGCCGGGCTTACTCCACACCGGAATCAATCCCCATTCCATTAACTCAACAGTATGCTCCTGCTCGCCGCGCACAATAACTGGCATTGTCTGGCTTGGAGCAACGTTGTAATTGTCATTAAGTTTCAAAGTAGCCTGCGGATTTAATTTCGGAACAAGCTTATATTCTGCGACTATTTCTTTGGAGTTGTAATACGTATATCTTCCGCACATGCACTCATTATCCCACGCCCGACAAGATAAAATTAAATTTCACCCCGGCTATGCCAGGCGGAGCCGACCAACCCCCAAAACGAATGTTTAGTTAGTTCAAAGCCAGCAGTACGAGACCAGAAAGTATCAGTATCAATCCAGCCCATTGTTTATTTACAATTTTTTCCTTAAAGAAGAACACACCCACCAACATCATTGGCAATACAGAGGCAGCTTTGATGGCTCCCACGTAGCCTGCGTTAGGGCCGATAAGTTTTGCCTGATAGGTTGCAAGCATGTTAACCGTATAAGTGAGGCCTATGAACAGTAACAGAAGCTTATACTGAGACATTTGTCCGCTTAACTTTGTCCAGTAGCCTTTGTACTTACCATTGCGATTTGTGGCGATAATAATAATCGACGTGGCTAAAATAAAAGGAACAGTAAGTAATGACGAGTAAAAATTGAATGTGGTTGGGTTACTCTCACGTAACATCGAGACTTCGATGTTCGAATTAAACCCTCTTACAGCAACTAGAGTAAGCACAAATAGAAGTGCTAATTTGTTGGTATGCTTGTTGGCCTCATCTCTCTTTTTCGCTTTATAGGTAATGGCTGCACCTAAGACAATAAGTACTGCTCCCATGAAACCAAAGATAGTAGGAACTTGACCTAATACAAAATATGCTCCAACAATATTGCTTATCGCTACCAGTGTCATAATTGGTGCAATAAAACTAACATCAGCAAGGCTAAGTGCTTTAAAGTAACAAAATATATCTATTGAAATAAGAATTACATAAAGTGTCATTGTCATCCAAAAACTTGTCGATAGTTCTGAAGGCCAGTAAAAACGTGCAAAAAATAACGTAAATATGATAAACGGCAGGGCTATTGCCTGCTGTATCCAAGCCATGCCAAGACTGCTCACATCTGTTGCCACATGTTTCTCGGTAGAACGCCGTGCCACCAACATAGACAGAGCTAAGAGAGATAGCGTAAACCACATATACTACTAATTCCTCCTAATGTTTCTAAAAATATCTTTGTGTAAAGATATTAAATCATTGAATGTTTTTATGCCTCTTGCGTAAACTTCTACCCTATCGATTAAGACTTTTTCAAATTTATCCTTTAGCTCATGGTTGCGTAAATTATAGGCCTTCGTATTGCCCATAATTCTATCGTCTGCCGATTCTGCAATATGCACTTCAATATCCTCGCCCAAAAAATGCTTCACAGCGATTAGATTATGCCCGTCAATTGCTACTAACTGCCCCTGCGCGTCGCGACGCACTATTGGTGCGGGCGGAAGTTTGTCTAATTCATTATTTTTAATACATGTAAATATAAAATTTACGGTTCCTTGCTTTAAGAAATCCTGTGAAGGAGAAATATCTTGAGGTGAGACTAACATACAAAAATCATAGCACTTTAATAAAATAATGAATAAAATCGTCTTTAGCGATTTATCCATGGTCTTAATGGCCATTCAAAATGAATCCTGATTCGGGTGTTGCTCAAAAACACAATAGAGAGTGAGGACTCGCTTGCCAACTCTGTTATGAAACTTGGCAAGCCGACCGAAGGGAGTCGTCCGAGCGTATTGTGTTTATTGACAACAAGCCGAGTAAAGAATCAATTTGGGCCGAGCTCTTTTGCATACTTTACTGTCGATACAGAAAAGTATGAGTTTACTTCTTGGTCTCAAGAACTGAAGCTAAAGTTCACCCCAGTTTTTGCCTGTAGATACATCCGCTTTAATTTTTACTCCCAGTTCGGGATAAACGTTTTCCATAACTTCTACCAGCATTTTACTTACATTCTTAGCGTCGTTTTCTAAACATTCAATCAGTATACTGTCATGAATTTGCAGCAGCATGTTGGCACCAACTGGCAACTTTTCTTGTACACGTACCATGGCAAGTTTGGTCAGATCGGCCGCACTACCCTGAATCGGCATGTTTATGGCCTGCCTATAGGCACCTTCTCGTACCATGAAGTTACTGCTCTGCACATCCGGCGTCGGACGTCGCCTACCCAAAACAGTCTCGACATAGCCCTTCTTTAGCGCCATTTCGCGCAAATGTTCGATGTATTCTTTTAGCTTTGGACGAATCATAAAATATTTGGCGATAAAATCCCGTGCCTCACCAAAGCTCATACCAGTTTGTTCGGCCAAACCATGCGGTCCCTGGCCGTACATAATGCCAAAATTTACCGCTTTAGCACGGTAGCGCATATCTTTGGTAACTTCTGATGGGTCTATGTTCAGTACGGCAGCTGCCGTTAGTGCATGGATATCTTGATCTTCATTAAAGGCTTTTATCATTTCTACGTCGCCGCTTAATGAGGCTGCAAGGCGGAGTTCAAACTGCGAATAATCAGCGCTTACAAATACATGCCCTGGTTTAGCCACAAAAGCCGTGCGAATTTTTTTGCCTAACTCGGTGCGAATCGGAATGTTTTGAAGATTCGGCTCGTTGCTACTCAGCCGCCCAGTTGCCGCTACCGTAATACGAAAATTAGTGTGCACCCGGCCGTTGTCATCCATTTGCCTAGGCAAAGTATCAACGTAAGTGCTCTTAAGTTTGGTGTACTCACGATACTGCTCAATACCTTGGATAATCGGGTGCAAGTCACGAAGTTTGTTCAACACATCAGTCGCAGTAGAATAATGCCCTGCTTTGCCCTTTTTAGAAACATTAGTTGGCAGATTTAATTTTACGAACAATATATCAGACAACTGGGACGGGCTCGAGATATTAAACTCTTGATCAGCTAGTCCGAATATTGTTTGTTCGATGTCACTAATTTTGCCTTCTAGTTCGTCACTCATTTTATTAAGATACTTGGCATCCAAACCGATGCCCACGTATTCCATACGTGCTAGCACCGGAATCACCGGCCATTCAACTTCGTCCGATAACTGTATCAATTTGGTCAGCTCACTCATGCTTTCGCCCTGAAATGTATGCAGTGCTCGGATAACTGCTGTCAGCTCTCCCGCACGACTAGCAAGGTCTTCCGGCGATAAATCGTCCAGGCTTGAAGTTTCGTAGCCTAAATCAGAAAACGCCAGTTCTGTAAGCGTCTGCTCACGGCGGATTGAATTAATAAGGTAGGCGCCAATATGCACGTCATGTGACACTTTTGGTAACGTTTCAAGACCTAGAGCAAGCAGGACTTTAAGCGATGCCTTTGTGTCATACCCTACGATAGATTTGATATTTGATAATTGCGATTTGAGGACTTTTTTATCAAGTTTTTCGACTTCTAGTACATAGGCAGTTTTATCATCTGCAAGTATTATTAGTTTTGGTTCAAGGCCATGCGGCTTAGCAGCAAAGCTATGCAGCACCATCTCGTCTTTGATAACAACGTCTTTTATGTCGGTTACAACTACAGTTTTAAGTGGCTTAATATCACCAGCCTTGGCTTTAAGTTCCGTCAATTCAACTTCTCCATCGCCGTCTACAACTTGCATGTAATCAGGCAAATTTCTAAGCAAACTACGGAACTCCAAGCTTGTAAGTAGTATCTTAAGTGCGTGCACATCTAAGTCTCTCGTATCGGTAGTACTCAAATCCAGCGGAACCGGTGCATCGTCAAAAAGTCGCGCAACTTGTTTGCTCATTATTGCTGAATCTTTCCCGGCTTCAAGTTTCTTACGCACTGTTTCTTTTAACAATGCTAAATTATCATAAATACCATCTAAAGTTTTGTACTGTTGCAATAATTGCACGGCGGTTTTTTCGCCTATTCCCGGTACTCCAGGAATGTTGTCGGAACTATCACCTTTGAGCGATTTCAAATCCAAAAATTGTTCAACTTCAATGCCAAATTTAGTCTCAAAAGCTTCAATATCAAAACGCTCGATATTACTAAAACCTTTTTTGAGTGCATACATGTGCGTATGCTTTCCAACACACTGCAACATATCTAGGTCAGACGAAATAAGCATGGTTTCAAGACCCTCTTTGTCGGCCTTTTTGGCCAGCGTACACATAATGTCATCGGCCTCGTAATCATCAACTTCATAAAGTGGCCAACCAAATGCTTTGAGCAAATCATGCAGTATCGGAATCTGGGCATAGAAATCCGGCGGCGCTGCCTTGCGCCCCGCTTTGTACTGCGGATAAATCGCCAGCCGCGAACGTATATTAGTCTTGGGCTTGTCCCATGCAACCGCAACATAATCGGGTTTGAGCCTTTTGATAAGCTCCAAACTCATTGCCGCAAAACCGTAAACACCACCAGTCGGCGTGCCGTCTTTGGTGCTAAGATTTGGCATGGCATAATAACCACGGTAAAACACCGATTTGCCGTCTATTATTGCTAACTTCTTTCGTTCCTCAGCCATTGACTATAGTATAACGTGCTAAGTCGTTACTAGATATTGCTTAAGCTACTAGTTTTTTCAGAATATCTAAGTCTACCAACTGTCGTGCGGCTACAGCTAGGGTATCATAACCTCCGCTTTCAAATTGTCCAAAATATTGAACAACTTCCCCATCAATCTGTGCAGAAGTTACTATTCCATCATCTATAACATCAAACTGCATGTATGGAGTCAGTGCATAATTTTCATCTTGACCTAATAATTTAAAATTGAACCCTCTTCCAAGCATATCCCTAACATGAATCCTGTGCCTTACATGTGCTGGTTCTGGGTCATCCTTATCGCCAACTAACCAATTGGTGTCAGTTTCTTCTACCGCAAGAGGGTAATATAGAACAGCTTGGTTTTTTGTAGCCCAATTAGCGATCCTTAAGGTGCTAACTCCAACGCCTGAAGTCATAGCATCTTCGTAATTAATAGCTATCTCATCAGGTAATTTTTTCCTTAAATCTTCGAAGCCAATAAATAATCCACCTTGAAGTGCTTCAAGATCTTGTCCAAGCGGGTGTTCGAGCTCAAAAACAGCCATTTGTATTGTTTATAATCCCATAGTTACCAAAATGCAAGCATAAGAAAAAAATTGAACGTCTAAAGGCCGAGTTTTTGGGCGGCGTCGTCTAGGAATTTCTGCTTGTCACCGTCGTTTCGTACAATAATATCCGCAAGTTCACGTACACCATCGATATCTTGTACCGCTGGATTATCGTGAATTTTGTGCATTTCTAGTTCTTCGCTCTTTTGGAATTCGTGAAAAGATAATAGCTCTTCGTTGGATCGATGACGGGATTTGATACGCTCGTATCGGACCTCGATCGGTGCATCGCAAAACACAATAATACCCGCTTTGGCTTGAATAATATTAGCTTCACCCAAACTGCGCACGCCGCTGATAATCACACCCATATATTTGGATCTATCTTTTTCATAATGATCCATTGCCAGCTCCGCCAACACTCCCGAGCCACGTTTGGCGCGAAGTTCATTGGCAGTTTTAAGCAATGTTGAGCGCTCAGTATCACCGTATTCAGCAATTGCTACCGCCCGTACCATGTCCCCTGTAGAAACGTGCAAAAAATTAAAGTTTTGAACTAAATGTTGAGACAAAGTATCTTTGCCACTGGCGAACGTCCCAGATAATCCTATAATCATGCGTTTATTTTATGTAATCCAGCAGTTTTTTACTATCTTTGTGTTTGCGAAGTTTGGCAAGAGCCTTGGCTTCGATCTGGCGGATGCGCTCACGGGTAACAGAAAATTCCTGGCCGACTTCTTCAAGTGTGTGGCTTTTGCCGTCTTCTAACCCAAAACGAAGTTTGAGTATTTTGGTTTCACGCTCGGTTAGACTGCCAAGCAAATCTTTGACCTGCTCTTTTAGCAATTGTCCGGCAGCTGATTCTTCTGGACTGACTGAGTCTTCGTCTTCGATGAAATCACCTAATACACTGTCTTCTTCGTCATCACGAACACTGGCATCAAGGCTAGAAATATCTTGCTTGATTTTCATGATGTGCTCGACTTTGTCGACGTCAATTTCCATTTCTTTGGCGATTTCTTCGTTGGAAGGTTCGCGGTTTAACTCTTGGGTCAATCGACGCTGAGTACGTAGTAATTTGTTAATAGTTTCAACCATGTGTACCGGAATACGAATCGTTCGGGCTTGATCTGCGATGGCACGAGTAATTGCCTGACGGATCCACCAGGTAGCATAGGTAGAAAACTTAAATCCCTTATCAGGATCAAACTTTTCAACGGCTCTTAACAGCCCAGTATTACCTTCTTGAATTAGATCGAGCAAATCGAGTCCACGGCCAACATAACGCTTAGCAATACTAACTACTAGGCGCATATTAGCTTCGGCCATTTGATCTTTGGCTCGTTTTTCGCCGGCGACTACTCGCTTAGCCAGCGCCAGTTCTTCATCGGCTTTAAGTAGTGGTATTTTACCAATTTCTCTTAAGTACAACCTAACTGAGTCGTCAGCGATATCATCAAGATAAACTTTGTCATCAAGTACTATTTCTTCGCCGTCTTCGCCCGTCCATTCATTTGTGAAATCTTCTGAACTTGGTTCTGTGGCACTAACTAATTCGATACTGTTGTCAGTTAATTCTGTATAAAGTTGATCTAGCAAATCAACATTTTCGGCAACATCAGGAATAGCCGCAAAAATATCGCGTTGATCTAGTTTGCCGGTTTTCTTACCCTTGGCAATTAGCTTAACTTTGGCTTCTTGTAATGCAGCATCTTTAGCCGCCTTGTCATCTGGCATTCTTAGGTCCTTTTCACTTGTTTTAATAAATTATTGAGTTCTTTGTCGGCAGTCAGGAGACGGCGGACTTCGTCGTCGTCGGCGTTGGCCAGATTTTCTGCGACCAACTGCTTTTGGTGTTTTACATAATGCGCAACTAAGCGTTCTTGCAGGCGGGCGACTTCGTAATGAAGTTCTGTAAGCTCCAGCGTGCGATATAGTTCATCGAACTGTAATGAAGTAATTTTTACATAATCGGCGATGGATTGCAACTCCTCCTTCGGTACAGACTTTGCAGGCATGCCTTTTGCGTCGAGCCCAAAGTCCGGATGAGACGACAGAAATTCGAACAATTGCCTAGGTTGTTCCTCAAAAAACATTTCTGATGTCAAAAATTTTGCTTCGCCTCGCAGAACTGGTTGCATCAACAGCAACGCCAGCAGGTGTTGCTCTGCCTTGCGTTGTTCGATGATATCTTTGCCTTCTGTAGTAGGCGTAACTTTAGTTTGCCTAAGTCGCGCTTGGCTGTTTTTGGGCTGCTCACTCAACTTGGACGAAACCGCCGATTTGCTAACACCAATTAATTTGGCTAGCACCGAAGTGTAATGATCTTGCTCAACTTTATCTGATAATTTGCGAATAATTTGCAGCACAACATCAGTAAATTCACGCTTGCCCTTACCAGAATCCAAATCAAGCAGATTTTTATAGCGATCTATTAACCAGTCCACAGCGTACTGGTGATCTTCAATTGCGTTAAGCCAAAGCTTTGGATCTTTGCGAACTAGTTCGTCTGGATCCTTGCCGTCTGGTATCGAAATAATACTTACATTCACACCAACTTTTTGGGCCAACGGGATTGCTCGCTCAGTAGCATTTAGCCCTGCCCTATCAGCATCAAACGCGAACCTAATGTCACCAGCGTAACGTCCCAAATCTTTTAAATGGTTTTCAGTCAGAGCGGTGCCTGCGGCGGCAACGACGTTTTTGACCCCGGCTTGATGGCTGGCGATCACGTCTAAATTTCCCTCTACAACTACTGCAAAACCGGTTTTTCTGATTGACTCTTTGGCCAAATGCAACCCATAGACCTGGCGGCCTTTGTCATAAAGCAGTGTGGCCGGAGTATTTATGTATTTTGGGGCGTCTGGATTATCTATAAGCAATCTAGCGGTAAAGCCCACAACTCGACCTTGGGCGTCAGACAATGGCACCATAATCCGGCCACGAAACATATCACCAGGACCACGGTAACGATTTGTGGTTAATCCCGCGGCTATCATTTCTTGGTCATTAAAACCTTTACCGCTCAAAAATTTGTACAATGCGTCGCCGGTATTTGGTGAGTACCCAAGCTTGAACAATAGCAGCGTACCTTTATCAAAAGCTCGTTTTTGCAACAAATATTCCAGCGCCGCTTTGGAATTCTTTAACTGTGTTTGATAAAACCGCGCTGCCAAATCTAATATTTCGTACAATCGTTCTTTTTCTTTGGCGTTATTTTTGAAAGAACCTTGGAATTGCGCCAGATCTACTCCGGCTTTACGCGCCAAGTGTTCGAGCGTTCCCTTAAAATCCAAGCCTTCGACTTCTTGAATAAATGTAAACATATCGCCGCCCTTGCCCGAACTAAAATCGTGCCAAATTTGTTTTTCGGGGCTAACCATAAAACTCGGTGACTTTTCGTTGCCAAAAGGACTCAATCCTTTTAGATTACGACCAGCACGCTTAAGCTGTACGTATTCCGATATTACATCCTCTATAGACAACTTGGCTTTGACCTCGGCTACAGCATCCATATCACTAGGGTATAGGGTTTATGGAATAGGGTAAAGTATAAGCAGTTTGCGACAGAGGCTTCACCCTATACCCTGAACTCTGTTTTTGATATGCTTATGCTCATGGAACCTTACCAACCGCCTCCTAAGCAGCCCAGCCAATACGATTTTATTATGAATTCACAGCAGCAACGGCCCAAAAGGTCACTTCTTGGTGGCGGAAATAGTTTTCGTAAAACATTGATTCTGATAATAGGTGGCGCTTTATCTATAATGTTGATTTTAACAATTGCGTTATCTTTCTTAGCACCTGGCAGCGGCTCTACCGAAAAATTGAGCCAATTGGCCACTGAACAAGAAGAAATAATTCGGATAGCCACCATCGGTGCAGAAGATGCATCAAGTCTGAGCGCCCGTGCATTTGCGATAACCACCAAACTTAGTATCGTTAGCCAACAAAAAGACACAATAGCTTATTTGGAATCAAACAACGTCAAATTCACTAAAGAACAGCTAACAGCCGGCATCGATACCGATATCGATGAACAATTAGATATTGCTCAAGATCGCAACAAGTTCGATGAAACTTTTAGCAAGATTCTAAGTAGCCAGCTGGCTACTTATGCCAATAATCTTGAAACTGCTCAACAAAGCGCCGGCAATGAAACAGTACGTAAATTTTTAAGCGACAGCTACTACAGCGCTTCGTTACTTATTAACCCCGAAGTAGTATCCGAATAATTATTTGTACATACCTTAAGTGTTCAGACATTTACGCTATAATTAATAGTAATTTATGAGAGCAAAAATTTACCGTACTAATAGCCGAACCAAAACATCCCTACTTTTGCTAGCTGTTTTGCTAGGTTTGATCGGCGCTGGATTATGGTATATGACTAGCCGTTCTGAACCCGCCAATAATATTATCAATACAGACACTACTAAACCCACTAATCCAGCTACAAACGACCAGCCGCCACCATATACGGCTATAAATTTACAGCCCACAATAGATGCCTGGCTCAAAGAACAGTCTTCAGCCGTGTACAGTATCTCTGTTTATGATCTGCAAGCTAACAAATCTATTGGCCAAAACCAACCGGACCGTAATTTGTTTGCGGCAAGCCTATACAAATTATATGTGGCCTACCTTTCACTAATTGATATTCAAAACGGCGACATGAATCCAAACGAAATCTTGAGTGGCAGCTACACCCGCAAACAATGTGTAGACAAAATGATTCGCGAATCATACAGCCCATGCGGCGAAGCCATGATGGCTGATATCGGCCAAACCATATTAGAAAAACGCGTTAAAGAATACGGCATAAACAACACTACTTTTGCCGGTATTACTACTAGCGCTCAAGATTCTGTTGAGATATTGCGCTTAATCGCCACCAAAAAACATCTAAATAATGACAACACCTCCTTTTTGCTGGACGCCATGGAAGATCAGCCGCAAATGTACCGCAATGGATTAGCCAAAGGTGCGCCTGATGCTAAATGGGCGACAAAAGTTGGCTGGAATGAGTCTTACAATTACCACGACGTTGGCATAATGACCATGTCTGATGGCCGCAAGTTTGCCGTAGCGATACTCAGTCAAGGCAACGGATCCTCCGCGCCTATCGCCGATTTCGCCAAGACTATTTATGCTGCATTAGCTAAATAGATCAATCTTTATGCTCTTTATCTTAAGAAACCAAAGCAACTAAGCCGTAGGTTGGTGGGCGTCTTCGCCCTCTGTAACTAATAGATAACTATGCAATATTAGCGCCTGCACTTCTTCCCAAGGCAACTGCCCTGTCAGCAACAGCGTATTCCAGTGTTTTTTATTTAGATGATAGCCTTCTAGGACTGTTTCATATTTTTCGCGCAATAATTTTGCTAGTTGCGGGTCGCATTTCAGACTTAAATTTACAGGGGACTTGCCTTCTTGGATCAGCGCAAACATTTTATCATCTGATTTATATACAGCTACTCCTTCGCCAAAAGGATATTCTAACTTAGCGTTGGCCATCGACAATATATATTCTTCTACTATTTTATGATCCATTTTTGCCTGCATTGTACTTTTCTCTAGCTAATTCTGCCGTCAAATTGTATACACTTGTAGGTTTTCGCAGCGCAGCGCTTAGAACGGTATCGGCATTGCGAAAAAAGGGCTCATAGCGTAGCCCAACATTTTTACGCACTGCAGTAGCAGTGGTCAAATCACCGATTGGTGCTACCGAGCGGGTTTCATAGCGCTGAATAATCCGGTAAACTACTCCTAGCGTTACACCTGCAAGTACAGAATCATCACCAATCACTAACATCTCAATAGCATCTTTGGGTATTTCCATTACCACCGGTTCGCCAGTTTTGGCCGTACCCAAGACATCTACTAAGAATCCACCAATGTGCTTCTCTCTTGTTGTGAGTTGTTGCCACGGCCGATATACAAACTCATGTTCAGAATTAGCCTGAATGATAAAATCAGAGCTCAGCCATTCGGGCTTGGGACGACTCAAGGTCGGTTCCAGCGGATCAAACCTTTCACCTTCATCTTCATACACCCTGCCAATAGACACCTGAAAATTTTTTATCAGAGCTTGCTCCGGCGGTTCATTTAGCGCTAATAGTACCTCACGCATATTGTTTGCCCAGCCAATCCAAATAATATTGCAGCTCGGCTATTGATTCTTGAATGTCATCATAAGCACGGTGATTGTTTTGCTTGTCATATTCGATACCGTATTTACCCTGCATTACCGTCTTCCAGCTAGTTACATCCAGCATTCGGTAATGTAGGCGCAAATCCAGAGCTGGCCAGCAGGCACGCACCATGGCGCGATCAGAATGAATCGAATTGCCCGCTAGGATTGCTGGTTCCGAGCCAAAATGTTGCTCCACAAACCCAATTAGGTCTTTTTCAACCTGTTCTATTGGCATGCCATCTTCATTATGATGCAAAAAATTATCGCGATTTTCAGGATGATCTTGCCAAAAAGTATTTAGCTTCATGCGCTCTACTAGCTTTTTGGGATCATTTTTAATACGAGCCTCATAAGACCCCTGCGTTTTAAAATCAAAATCGGTTACCTCTACGGATACTTCTAGTATCACGTCTTTGCCATACTCAAAACCAGTGAATTCTAGGTCCATCCACAGTAGTTTGGTAGGCTGTACTTTGTCAATTCCCATTGTTACCTTTCATTTTAACAGATATGTTCGCAAACGTTGTGCATACAAAACATGACATATTCCCACGAAACACGTTAAAATGCAACCATGCCCAAAAAACTTTTACTATTATTAGGCATAGTGTTGTTATTTATCGCCGCCTATTTTGGCTGGCTTAAATTTCACGATATCTTTACAGAAAAGATAACGCCCGTAGCCGAACTGCCGATGCAGAATCCCCTTAACCAGACAGATACAACCTTACAAGAATCCAAAACCTTTGATAAAACCGAGTTTTCGTTCAGTGATTCGGGTAGTCCGTGGTGGGTTGTCAACAAAACTCGTCCCTTGCCACAAGGCTATGTACCACCAGATTTAATCGTACCAAATGTACGCCTGCGGCTCGGTGCATCCAATGAGCAAATGCAAATCAGCAGCCAAATAGAGTCTGATTTGAAGGCAATGTTTGCCGCAGCCACTAATGAACATGTATCGTTAGTGTTTGGCAGCGGCTACCGATCCGAGGCCTTGCAGCGCCAGTTCTATAACAGTTACGTCGCCCAAGACGGGCAAGCAGAGGCCGACAGACTTAGTGCCCGACCTGGCACTAGCGAGCATCAAACAGGACTTAGTTTTGACGCCACCAGCCCTAGTGGAAAATGCCACCTAGAAACATGTTTTGAAGACTTGCCAGAGGGTAAATGGCTGCGAGAAAATGCACATAAGTACGGTTTTATTATCCGTTATGTCAAAGGTGAAGAATCAGTCACAGGCTACGACTACGAGCCCTGGCATATCCGCTGGGTCGGCAAAACGCTGTCGTCAGAGATGCGCCGTACCAATGTGCAAACCTTAGAAGAATTCTTCGGCCTCCCCGCCGCCCCAGATTATTTGTAACTTTTATTGACAAATAAGCATTAGTATGATAGTATGTCTTTATAATTTAAAAAATATACACAAATGACAGAAGCTGATAATCAACACCAAAAATCCGAAAGGACAAATATTATACAAAAGGCTGGGCGTTTTATTTCTGAGATTGGCATAGTAGGAGCCGCTATTGGGGGATTAGGTATTATTGCCGGGGCGGAAATAACGGCTATGGAGCAAAGGGATGGCGTCGTGACGATTCAAGAGGCTACACCTACATATGATTCACCGGAAGAACGAGACATGCATAACAAAGCGTTACTACTAACAGGTGCCGGACTTTCTGTAATGGGTGCTGGTGCGGTCGTTAGTAAAGTCGGAAACCGGAACAGTAGGGATTAGGTATTATTAATTAGTACAGCCTTTGCGTTAAGATACTAACTTAAATTTTACAAATCGCGGGCGTTTTGGACAGGAATCTTTGTATAGGTATTAACAAGTTTGGTTATTCTATCCATCTGCGTTTCTACAGTAGAGTTTAGCTGCGATTTGGCCATAAGTTCCTGGGCAATAAACAGTGGCAGTATCTGCAGGTTTTTTCTGTTTAATAACCGCTCTGCTTTTTTGTCTTCAGCCGTCCATTCGTAATGCATATAAAACGGCAGGCACGAGTTTTTGGTGACTTTTTTACTAACGATATCAATATCAAACTGAGCCACGCAGCCCGTCAAGCCCTTGGTTTCAATTTGTGTATTTAAGAAATTTCCCAAGCCAAACCAAACAGTCGTTTCGCGGCCTCCCTGCCCCTTTAGTTTTTTTACTG
>JALYQY010000031.1 GCA_030855585.1 bacterium
GAATACTCAGTTCGGCTGACTGATCATTTTGGTATGGCACCGACAAAGCGCCTGCAACAGCATTAAGCTCGCCAGTTTTGAAGCTTTCAATTAAAGTATTTTCTTCTAAAAAGGCCCTTACTATAAATTCGTTCAACTTTGGTTTGCCTTTGTGATAATCAGGATACGACGTTAGAGCAATACGTTGTTCACGGTTTTCGGCAGTGTCGCCATAAACTTCTACATCATTCCATCTAAAAGGACCGGTGCCCACCGGTTGCACTGTGTTAAACAAAGACCCTCTTAACTCTGGCGGGGTTGTGGCGCCCAAAATATGGTCGGGCAAAATTCCAATTACCAATGAGTGGGGGAAAGAAGCCAAAATATTGGGCAAAGTGAAGCTAACACTAAATTCATCAATCGCTTCAACTTTTACACCCTGCCAACTAGAGAAAAATGGTGATCGAGTATCCGGGTTCTGAATCGCCCGAAAAGTGTAGACCACATCTCTAGACGTAAAATTACTGCCATCATGCCATCTAATATTATTTTTTAATTTTATGACATACGTTTTGCCGCTAGCATCAACTGACCATTCACTAGCAAGGTCACCTACCAAGTTATTATCTTTGTCGTAGGTTAAAAGTCCAGAAAATATCAGCCGAGAAACAGTTGTGTCCACATCCGAAGATGCAAAAATAGGGTTCGAGTTGGTATAAGAGCCGATAATTGCCTCACTGTATATGCCGCCCGGGGCAGGAACTTCTTGCAAAAAATAATCTCCCAAAGCTCGAGTTTGCACAACAATAGCACCTATCAATGCCACCAAAAGCAGTAGCCAACTGACAATAAAGCGTCTTACATCATATAACCTACCAATACGTCGAAAAAAATGCTTATCTAGGTTTTCTTCTGTTTGTGATCCGATACCCTCAATTTGTTGCTGTCGCCGCCTTACTCTGCGACGCCAACGTAATTTGGTGGACTTATCTATCATCATTTACCTTGTTAATTGGTATTACAGTTCGAATATATTAGCTAGCAGAGACAAAGAGAATACTACGACCATAAAAATTGTAATATTGTGCAAGGTTTTTTCTGAGCCACGGCGAACAGTGTTTACTTCTCCGCCTCCGCCCAAGCCTGCGCCCAAGGACGCACCACGAGTTTGCAAAAGAATTAATATAATCACGATTACCGCCGATACCAGTGTAAAGTAGTTAGCTATTGTCATATGTCCTCAATTATTGTTGTTACAAGGTAATTAACTAATCCAATTATAACACCTGCCAGTACGGCTGCGCCAAAACTAGTTACTTCTAGCGGCGAATAAAGTTTGCTAGCCACAAACACCATAAATCCGTTTATCACTATCATGAACAATCCCAGGCTAAATAAGATTGCCGGTAAACTCAATAAAACCACTAACGGCTTGAGCAATGAATTTACTATCGCAAGTATTAAGCCCGCCATAATTACAATAGAAATTTGACCGTCAAAATCAATTCTGCCGCCCAAGAAACCAGCCGCGATCCATAGACCAAGACTACATACAAACCAACGAACCAAAAATCTACTGACAGGACGTTTTAACATTATTAATACCTATTGTAAGTTAGTCTAAGTTAACCGACAAGTTAGCGCTTAAGTTTTTTATCCCATTTTTGGTTATCAAAACATCATCTTCTATACGTATGCCAATAGCTTCGTCCGGAATATATATACCAGGTTCTACCGTCACAACCATCCCTGGTTCTAATTTAATCGTATAATCTGCCGCATCGTGAGTATCTAGACCCAAGAAATGCGACGTCAAGTGAGGATAATATTTCTTGAGTTTTTTCTTATCTTTTACGTCATCGATCAATTTGAGACTTTTCAACTCTATGGCCATGGCTTCGTCTACGGACTGTTCGTACTTTTTCATATCTATACCTGGTTTGAGTAAGTTTTCGGCTGTTTGTTTGACACTAAGAACTGCGTTATATACATCTCTTTGCCGTGCTGTCGGCTTGTTAAATGCATAAGTTCGGGTAATATCAGCGCTATAATTATTTACTTCGGCACCTACGTCCATAAGAATGAGACCATCTTTTTTTAAGGGTTCGTTATTATTGATGTAGTGAATAGTCGCCGCATTCAAACCTGAAGCGATAATCGGATGATAAGCGTGCCCTATTGCTCCGGCTCTGATAAAATCAGCCGTGATATCGGCCGCTAATTCAGTTTCGTGCGTATAGTGGGCTGCATTTAATTTAATCTTAGTTAGGCTATCGACAGTAATATCAATAGCTTGCTGGAGAGCCTGAAGTTCTGGTAATTGCTTAACCTGACGCATGCGAGCTAACGTTTTACGAACATCTACAATTTCAACCGAACGATGTTTTTTAAGAGCTGTTTGTAAAGCGCCCCTGGCCGGGTTGGCAAAAAATCCTAAATGTTCAAAATAGGCTTCGACCGGCGCGATAGTATGAATTTTTTTATATTTTTTGATTAATTTATCAAGGGCTATCCAGCCATCATGGTGCTCCAATATATTACTAATTCCTGAAGCGTCTTGCAGTTGTTCTTTATCTATAACTCCGTCCCACAAATCACGGTGCTCCGAACGCTTTGGAGCTATTAGAAATGTGTTACCCTCAGAAATCACTAGTACGTAATCTGCTTCGTTTATACCTGTTAAATACCAGAAATTACTATCCTGACGAAAAGAGAAAGTCGTATCGGCCGAACGTTGCAGCAGCCCGTTGGCCGATAAAACTATTAACGAACTACCACTAAGCTCAGTTAATGTTTTGCGGTTATTAGTAAAAAATTCTGAAGTAAATCTAGTTTTCATAGTTGTAGCGAAGATTATATAGCTTAACGACGATAAAATCTTCTTTTTTAATTAATTATTATTTCCTATATTCCATAAATAAATAAACTGGTTAAGTAAATCATAGTGAGTCTTTTCTGTGCGGTCGAATATACTGTCTAAGAATTATTGCCCTTTTTTCGCCGATTAGTTTGACGATTACCTCAAATCGGGCTTGTTGAATGCCACGGTAGCTACCAAATGTACGCAATAATTTTTTACGGGTTTCTGGTCCAATTGTAGGGATATCGTCTAGCAAACTACTTGTCTGGCGTTTAGTTTTTAGTACGGTGTGATAACTTACCGCAAATCGATGTGATTCATCGCGAATACGCTGCAAAAGTTTAACTATATGAGATGTTTGTGGCAGTCGCACCGATAAAAAATTGTCATTTTCTAATACTGTACCACCAAGGGATGATAATTTTTCTCGGTCTAATGCAATTAAAGGCCAGTTTTTGCTAATTATTATTTCCTCAAATTGCTTCGCTAGACCAATTGCCGGCAGCTTGATTTTCTTGTCATTTAAAACTGATAATGCACTTCCCAGTTGGCCTTTGCCTCCATCAATCAAAAACAGTCCTGGCAATGGCCAATCTTTGGTGTGCTTATCTGCAAGTCGCCTGGTTAAGACTTCCCGCATATGGGCAAAATCATCATTACCCGGTATCCGCATCTTGAACTTACGATACATTGCTTTGTCGGACACGCCATTTGTAAACACAACCATACTGGCAACTGTATCCACTCCCGACATATGCGAAATATCATAGCCTTCTATTCGACGAGGTATTTTCATTAAACCAAGTAGCTCAGATAAATCGTTTAATGCGTGGTCTCGGCTTAAGTCCATATTTTCTTTATCGCTAAATATAACTTGACTGCCTAAATTTTTTAGAGAAAA
>JALYQY010000049.1 GCA_030855585.1 bacterium
GCGCTCCCCAATCACCCATATTTGTTTCACTCATTCGACTTTATCCTCCTGTGCCTTCATGATAGAACTATGCTGCCTGATTTATCAAATTCTTTAGTGGGAGCTCAGAATCTTCTTGGTTGGGAGCTGGTGAACCATACGCCGGCCGGGGATATCGAAACCATACCACCGGACCAAAATAAAAAAGTCCAGCAGCGTACTTGCCACTGAACATTTTTATTTGGCGGAGGGAGAGGGATTCGAACCCTCGATACCCTTGCGAGTAAACCGCCTTTCCAAGGCGGCGCCATAGACCACTAGGCGACCCCTCCGTACTGTGTTTTTTAGACAAAATCCATTATATCTGAAAAAAGTTTATTTTACACCTTGCTAACAGGGGCAATACTTCGGTAGAATAATAGAAACTATTCCACATAAATTGCGAGATGCCCTAAATGATCGATTTTCTAACCAACATATCCAAATCCTTTAGCCCAAAAAGAGATTGTATTTAATATGTCTGTTGTAATCGATCTTAAGGAAGTATCCAAGCTATTTGGCTTTGGTAATGCCACAACCGTTGCTTTAGACGAAGTAAGCCTAACGGTAGAAAAGGGCGAGTTTGTCGCCATCATGGGCCCCAGCGGCTCTGGCAAATCAACTCTAATGAACATCATAGGTTTACTAGACCGCCCTACTCACGGTAGCTATTCGCTCAGCGGCCGACTAGTCTCTAGATTGCGGCCCAATAGACTAGCAAAAGCCCGCCGCGATCACATAGGTTTTATTTTCCAATCTTTTAATCTATTACCTCGTTTGACCTCACTAGAAAACGTTGCTCTGCCGCTGGCTTACAAAGGCGTGCCTCAGACCAAACGTCTAAAACAAGCTGGTGATGCATTGGAACGTGTCGGGCTAGCCGACCGAGAATATTTTTATCCCAAGGCACTATCGGGTGGCCAAGCTCAGCGGGTTGCTATCGCCAGAGCGTTAGTAAACAATCCGAGTCTAATCATTGCCGACGAGCCAACCGGCAATTTAGATTCACATTCTAGCCGAGTAGTTATGGAACTATTGGCCGAGCTACACACTACTGGCAGTACAATCTTGATGGTAACTCACAATCCAGAGCTAACCCGCTACGCTACGCGCGTTTTATATATGGTAGACGGCTCGGTAGTCCACGATGAACGAACTAGGCTTGGTGAAGTACCAATGCGTGCCCGAAGCGGTGGACAAGACGAGATCAAAACCGATGAAGATGAACAATTGGCGAGCATTTCGGCATTTATGCAAGATGTTCCATTTAAAGCAGCTCCTGCTAGACAAATAATCAAGGCCGAAAAAGCTGCCCGCAAACGCAAAAGCCGTAAATCATCCAAAAAGAAGCCCGTATCATGACATTCCTTATGAACACCAACGCCCGCATGGCACTGCAATCTATTAGTAAAAACAAGCTACGCAGTTTATTGACCATGCTCGGCATTATTATCGGCGTTTCATCGGTGATTATGACTGTTAGCTTGGGCGAAGGTATTCGCCGACAAGTAGTTCGAACCAATCAAGCCGACGTCAAAAACTTAATTACTGTGCGTTCTGGAAGAATAGCCAGCCGCGATTCCAGCGGACGAATTGTAGACGTCAATTACTTGGCTAGTTTCGGTCCTAGCTCGCTTACCAGTAAAGATTATGAGACTTTAAACAAAATCCCAGAGGCAGAAACTGTCGTACCATTAGCAACTATTTCGGGCTTACCTTCCAATTTTGAAAACGAAACCTACAAAGACGCAACTATAATTGCCAGTACCGAAGATCTGCCAAAAGTTCTTAATCAAAAAATCTTATATGGGAGCTTTTTTAGTGATTCTAGCAGCGGTCGTAATGTCGCAATTATCGGCCAGCGAGTAGCCGAGGAATTGTTCAACGAAAACGTCCCTTTAGGCAAACTTATGACAATTCGCGGCCAAGATTTTATTGTTGGCGGAATCTTTGACGAGTTCAGAACAAATCCCCTAAGCGCCGTAACAGATTTAAACAAAGCCGTATTTATTTCTTATCCAAAGGCTGCTGAATTGATTGGCGATAACCCAGCAATTTACCAGCTGATGTTAATGCCTAAAAAGGATTTTTCTGTCCAAGAACTTTCTCAAGCCTCATCTAATCAACTGCTGTCCAACCATGGCCAACAAGAAGACTTCACGGTATTAAAGGCCAACGAAACTGAGCTAGTTGCTCGCAACACCGTATCGCTTGCCACCACATTTGTTGCAGCAATCGCCGCCATATCGCTACTAGTTGGCGGCATCGGTATTATGA
Source organism: bacterium (assembly GCA_030855585.1). Lineage (GTDB taxonomy): Bacteria > Patescibacteriota > Saccharimonadia > Saccharimonadales > JACDBH01 > JALYQY01. Next base: position 2,296 of record JALYQY010000049.1, read on the forward strand.
ACATCATGTTTGTAAACGTTACCGAGCGGACCCGTGAAATCGGTGTGCGTAAATCTTTGGGTGCAACCAACCGGCAAATATACAGTCAATTCCTTATCGAGGCCGCCGTTATTAGCATTGTTGGCGGTATCATTGGTGTTGGCATCGCCTTAATCGGAAATATCCTGCTACGCGTTACCGGAAGTTTAGAACCTGCCGTGACCTGGCAAATTATCGCAGTGGCCGTGGCCGTATCGGCCATTATCGGCATGATTTTTGGTACCGTTCCAGCTGTCAAAGCCGCCCGCAAGGATCCGATTGAGTCTTTGCGGTATGAATAAAATGCTTAAACGCTTATACACTTTTTGGATGGATAGCCTTAATTTCTTTGTGGGCATCCACTGGGCAGCACGTGATATTTGGGGTGATATTCACCTGCTCAGCAAGAGCTACCAATTCCATCATCGCACCATCTGGATTATCCGCTACACCGTGGCGGCTCCGGTACAGTTCGGCTCGCTGTTTCTCGCACTATTCTGGCCGAATGCCGGTGGCTGGTTCATTCTACCCTGGCTTGCATTCAATCTCCTTGTGTTTCCGCCTTTCATGCTCTGGCTGCTCGTGAGACTGAGCATTATCACAAGAAAATCAACGCCTGATGGTCCTTAAGTTCGCCCGTAATGATCTAAGTAAATCTTTAGGATGCGTTTAGATTTGTTCTTTTGGCAAATAACCAAGCCCATACTTTTGGGCCGCCAAAAGTATGCAAAAACTCCTGGGCAACGAAATAACTCATAATTCGGCTAGTCGTCAAAAAGTACAAGGAAAAGCACAACTCACCATTTCTCTTTTTATTTTTATATGCAGAGAAATGGCTTAAACACGTGCATTGCGTAACTTGTATTTTGGACAACATCCGAATTATAAGCCATTTCGATGCTCAGACCCGAGAAGCGCCATGGACATTTAGCCGGAGGACTATCTGAGTTTTGATATGATGTGCTTATGAATCAAGCACTGCAGCATTCCAGTCATATTAGAAATGAAGCTGATCGATTACTCTCTAAGACGGGAATCAAAGCTTTACTTGAGAAGTTCGGGCATGTTGATTTAGGTGGTAGTTATGCTTACAACCTTATGGTGGATCGTGACCTTGATTTTGGAGTTGCAGTACAATCAATCACTCCGCAAATCCGGGCAGAAATTGCCCATACTTTTTCTTCACAGCCATGGGCATACAGTGTCAACCTAACAGATAGGATTAATTTTGAACCTCTGTCGAACCTTGAGGCGCCGCGTGGTTTATATCTTGGGCTAACTATCCCTTTTCCTATTGAGCGCTGGAATATTGATGTCTGGTTCATAGTCTCGGAGCTTTTACCTCAAGACAACCTAGCTAAACTCATCGGGTCTGCAACAGATGAGCAAAAGTCTACTATTCTCCAGATCAAATACGACTTAAAACAAAGCGGCAAAAAACAAAAAGGCAAAACTTCAGCACAAGTTTATGATGCAGTTTTGCAGCAAAACGTCTCAACGACAGATGAATTTCTTAATTTACAGTAAATTTTTTAGTTTAAATATCGTCTTAATTGAAAAAATTCTAATCGTCATCCGGCGATTTGTCCATGGTCTTAGTCGGGCATGAATTGGCTCTCTTGGCTGGTGAGTGTCAAAACGACAATTCCAGTCCACGACGTGTTTGAGCCAAGCTTGCTTGGTGAGTTGTCGTGGACCTTGTCGGCTTTGACAATGAACCACCAGGAGCCAATTCGGCCCGGTGTTTTTTGGTTACTTTTCAACAAGGAAAAGTAACAATTTGGTTCTTCATTGGAAGAACATGCCTTGTTTATGGGGCGGTAAAATAAGAAGTTAATTATTATGTGTAAGTACAAATATATTATTGTTATTGACATTTTGTTGTGTTTACGCAATAATGTATTGCGTCATGATATATAACCGCATTTCATTACTACGAGCAGAAAAGACCATGACGCGCCAGGAACTGGCCGAAAAAATCGGGGTCAACTACCAGACTATCGGCTTTATTGAGCGCGGTGATTACTCACCAAGCTTGGAGCTAGCTTTCAAAATAGCCGAGGTATTCGGCGTTGGCGTGGAAGTAGCATTTTCTGACAAGGAATTCCCGTCGCTATTTACACAAGAAAATACGGAGAACATATGAAAAATAATAAATATAAGCTCACAAAAAGACTCATAGCAATAATTTTGGCATTAGTAACCACTTGCTTTGCACTACTCGGAAGCGTCAGTCTGTCGAGCATGCCCGTTTTTTTCCAGCTTGTTATTCCATTTCTGCTGGGCGGCCTCGTCTTTGTATTGTTCGATAAAAGTCTGAAAGCAAGTGATGAGCACTATGAACATACACAGTTTATTAATAGAGTTTTGGCTCAATTTATTGTCCTGACGCTACTGGCGAGTACGTGGTATGGAATTCAAAGCCTCTGGATAGATGTTTCTGACGATACACGAAATAGATTTGTTTTGGAAAATATAGCAACTGGCACAACAATAACAGCAGCCATACTTACTCTAATTCTCAGCACGTTGCAGAGTGACGTCTACTGGCTGACAAAGCGCAGGCCCGGCACTTTAGACGAGCGACAAATGAGAGAACGGCATGAAGTATTTGAAACAAGCTACAAGCTCGGTGCCTTCTTATCAGTCCTAACAGTTTGGGGATATGTATCTACTATCGATAGTGTAGACAGGATAAAAGAGTTTTATTGGCTGTCTGATACACTGCCCGGTCACTACTTCATTCCAGCTTATTGTTTTGTTATAGCCCTTGTTGCGCTGCCGCTGATAGTTGCCGCAACCAAAAAACGCTAATTATTTAGCTCTGCTTTGAACTTTTCGATGAGATCTACTGGGCTAGGATTAAGGCCGTTTAATAGCGCGACATAAATAGATACAAAATCGCCAAGTGCTATAGCCCAAAGTAACTGTTGCAACAAACCATCGCCCTGCACATCGATAACATGAGGATTTGGCCAGCGGCCGCTTAATAACTTATTGGTCACATCAAACCGTTTTTGAGTCCGTGGATGCTCCAGCTTACTGCGCAACTCTACTATCTTGTACGGTTTGTCGACTGGGTGTGATGTCCAACCTAAAAATTCATTATGATTAAATTCTGGCAATTGATTACACCAGGAGACGTTTTTGGCATTCTCATTAAAACTAATTTTCCATTTATAGGCCGCCGGAAATAACTCCGGGCCAGAATAAATTACCGGTGAACTACCGGACATCTCAAGCGCTAATTGTTTAGCAAGATTCTTGACAGTTGGTACATCTGGGCGCCAATTTGCTACCGAATCACGCAAGTAATTCGACGCTTCGTGCAGCGTCTTTTCGGCATCACTGCGACCAACTAATCCAGCTTTTTCTAATACCGTAACTAGTGCTTTTAGACTGTATAGGGCTGCATGTCGTGGTTGGAAGCCACTTGGCACTTGCGCAAACGGTAAGTTTTTTTGAGCAGCAATCTCTTGCAGTTTGCCACCTGTCGCAATAACTACCACAACCGCCCTCTTGGCTAGTGCTGCCTGTAATGCTTCCACTGTTTCTTCGGTATTACCAGAATGGCTACTAGCCACAAACAGAGTTTTTTCTGACACATAGGCCGGGATAGAATAGTCGCGTGATATTTCGAATGGCACCTGATAGCCAGGCCAAGTCTGACTGATTAGCGCCGATAGCGCTGAGCCACCCATACCACCTACGACAACATTTTGAATCTGCCCCTCTGGCAAAGCAAATTCGCCCAAATCAAAAACATGCTCCAACTGTTGCCACTGTTTTTCAGCTATACCCAAAGCGTCTTGAGCGTCTTTTTCGTGGATGTATTTCAAATCGTCTAGCATTAATTTACCCTCTTATTTTTCTAGTCGAACTGCACTTAGCGTAATTCATCTGACTACTCAAATTAACCTGCTTATGCTACATTGTAATGGAAGTATTAAGCTTAAGGAACCTAGGGTTGGGAATTTTTACTAATAAAAACGATCAAAACAGCCAGCTCTCGGCGGCCAGCGGACCCGTCACCAGCATTGATGGATTCTTAGGCACGGGTATTGGCAATGACCAGTCCATGCAGAATTCTATAGACGATATTATTGGCCAAGACGACTTACCAACTATCACACCCGAGCCCTCGGCACCAACTGATTACATTCTGACAGATGATCCTGCGCCCCAAATCACGGCAGTACCACCTCCAGCGCCTACAGCTAATGTTGCCAGTGTCCCGGTTCAAGACACCGACATTCAGGATTTAAGCGCTATCAAACAACAGGCTCTGCAACAACTCACTCCTATAGTAAACCAGTTAGACCAGTCTCCCGAAGAGCGTTTTCATACTACTATGATGCTAGTTCAGGCTACCGATGATCAATCTTTGGTAAGAGTCGCCTACGAGGCTGCCCAAAACATTACTGATGAGAAAACTCGTGCCCAAGCTTTGCTTGATATCGTAAACGAAATCAACTATTTCACCGCTCAGAATAAACCAGCTTAGCTGTTTTGTGTTTTGTGTTTTATATAAATATCTAGTTGTTCTTGCGACGCTGAAGAGCGTTGTGGACAAGAGTACCGGCAACTGTGCTGGCTGCAAAGACTGCCATTGTATCGGCAGGACCAGTATTAGGTAGGTCACCGCTGGCTTTGCCAGACTCGTCTACACTGTTTGGTGTATCAGTACGAGCTGGTGCGTCTACGCTACCATCAATTTCTTCATCATTAGCAGCTTCTGAGTCTTCGTCAGTATTTGCTTCGTCAGTGTTAGAGTTTCCGTCGGTAGTACCGCTATTTTGGCCACCTTCACCGTCAAAATTTGGATTGCCTTGGTTGTTGTCCGTAGTAGCCACGTCACCGTTATCATCAGTAACTTTGTTATAAGCCCATCGTCCAGCCAAAAACAAGCCAACGATTATTAGAGCAATAGTCAAAACTGAAATCAAAGCCAATAACCAACCTGCTCCGGCGCGGTCTCGTTTTTCTGCTTCATAGTACTTCTCTACCTCTGGTAAAGTAGTATCATTCTTCTTGCGGTTAAATAGTGCCATAATCAAACAACTCCCGTTTCACTACATTGTACGATATTTTGGTAGTAATTGCAACATCATCTTCAAAAATAACTTCACAGCCAGTATTAGTTGCATAATCTACTATACAAAAAATGAGGTCAGGATTTACTCCTGCCTCATTTTTCATGTAATGCAGCCCGGGGGAGAACACGCCGAGCAAATGTATTCCATTTGCCCGGCCGGTTAGGAGGGGGTGTCCCCCTCCTAAAGTTTTCTCTACATCATCCCGCCCATTCCCGACATATCAGGCATGGACGATTTAGATTCTGGCACATCTACGACTAGTGCGCCCATAGTTATGGCCGTACCAGCAATACTAGCAGCATTCTGGACAGCTTCTTTGGTTACTCGAGCTGGGTCAACCACACCAGACGTCTTAAGATCGACAAGTTTGCTAGGATTATTAACGTCTACACCTTGGCCTGGCTTGCCCTTACGGACTTGTGGAAGCCACTCGTCGGCGTTTAGGCCGGCGTTGGTCAGCAATATTCGAAATGGCTGTTCAAGCGCACTTAACAGAATAGTTTTACCGGCGGCAACTGTTGCGTCGTCTGCTGCGTTGGTCTTAACAGTAGATGCAGCATTAATCAGCGTTACGCCTCCACCAGCTACGATGCCTTCGTCCAAAGCAGCCTTAACTGCAGCAACGGCGTCGTCAACACGGAATTTCTTCTCTTCGATTTCGGTTTCGGTAGCACCACCGACTTTAATCACGGCAACTTTGCCAGATAGCGCAGCTCGGCGTTTTTCTAGTTGTTCACGGTCGTACTCGCTACTAGCGTTGGCTTCTTGTGCCTGAATTTGATCAATGCGGGCTTTAACACCAGCTACAGTTCCAGAACCTTCGATTATAGTTGTTTCGTCTTTAGTAACAATTACTTTACGAGCAGTACCCAAATCGGCAAGCTCTATATTGTCAAACGAATCATCAATCTCCGAACTAATAAACCGACCACCTGTAAGGGTAGCGATGTCACTAAGTACATCTTTGCGTCGATCGCCAAAGGCTGGAGCTTTGATAGCCACGGTGTTAAATACACCTTTAAGCTTGTTAAGTACCAATGTCGCCAGTGCTTCGCCGTCTAGGTCTTCGGCGATGATTACTAATTCTTTTTTGCCAGTAGCAGCCAGTTTTTCTAAGACTGGTAGCAATTCCTGGACTGAGCTAATTTTTTTGTCAGTAATCAGAATATTTGGCTTATCGAACACCGCTTCCATCCTAGTGGTATCAGTTACCATGTAGGCACTAACGAATCCTCTATCAAACGTAAAGCCTTCGACAACTTCCGATTCCAAATCCAAACCTTGGCCTTCTTCTACTGTCACAACACCGTCTTTGCCGACTTTGTCGATGACATCAGCAATTAAGTTGCCGATTTCGGCGTCGCCAGCGCTAATTGTAGCTACTTCGGACACTCGCTGTTTGTTGCCAGATATATCCTCGCGCATGCCATCTAAGGCTTTGATTACATCGTGAGCTGCCGCTTCTAAGCCTTTGCGCAAAAGCATTGGATTATGACCAGCAGCAATCAATTTGTTAGCTTCGTGCAGGATATGATAAGTCAAAACCGTTACAGTGGTTGTGCCGTCACCGGCAACGTCGTTCATTTTATTAGCAGCTTGCTTGATAAGTTCGGCGCCTACTTTGTAACCCAAAGTTTCGTCATCGACATCGGCAATATCCACACCCTTAGCCACGGTTACGCCGTCATGAGTGACAGTTGGATTGCCATAACTTTTGCTGATAACCACATTGCGCCCCTTTGGACCCATAGTTGTCTTAACTGCTTCGTATAAAATTTTGGCGCCTTCTAGCACGCGCCTTCTAGCGTCTTCGTCATAAAAAACCTTCTTAGCCATAAATATCAATCCCTTTCGTTAGTGTCTTTATTAAACTGTCGCGTAAATATCGTTTTCAGGAACCAGAATATAAGTTATACCGCCGATTTTGACATCGGTATGGCTGTATCCACCATAAATAACATTGTCGCCCACCTTGACCTGCATCGGGATACGCTCGTTGTCATCGCCTACTTTGCCCGGGCCAACCGCAACTACTTTGGCAGATTGAGGTTTTTCTTTGGCGGCTTCTGGCAGATAAATACCACTGGCTGTCTTAGTTTTTGCCTCTTCTGGTACAACTACTACATAGTCGTTTAATGGTTTTATTGGAACACTCATAAACTCTCCTCCGCTTGTTCGTTATGTGTAAATCAGAATAAAAAATTGGTGAATCTCGCAAATGCCACCAATTCAGCACTCATCATAACCGAGTGCTAATTATCGGTCAAGTCTTCTCTTATTCTGTTATTCTGTATCAAACGTTCTTCGGTGCAAGGAAATGGCGCTCAGCAGCTCACCTTGTGTGATTGCAGGCGGTATTTGTCCTTCTCTCATTTCTCGCAAGGCTTTGCCAGCGATTAAGCCTCTTACTACAGTTCTGATATCGGCACCCGTAAACTCATCGGTTCGTTTTGCAAGTTCATTATAATTAAGGCCCAATATGTCAAATACTTCACGACGGCCATACATAAATTCCTCAACTATTAAGCCAAAAATAGCTTTCCGGGCCACATCATCCGGCTTATCAATATATAATCTGACGTCAAATCTTCCCGCCCGTAAAATTGCCTTTTCCATTTTAGCCGTATGATTTGTAGTAGCAATCACCAGCACGTTGGGGTTTTCGGCAGCCAGTCGGGAAGTACCTCTTTTGAATATCGATGTTACGGCTTGATTTGTAGAATGATCGTCGCTATGAATAATGCCTTCTATTTCATCAAACAGCAAGACGGTTGGTTCCGTAGCCGCCAATGCATCATCCATAATTTTTTGCATGTTTTTTTGGGAATTACCTACCCACATATTATAAATATCACTTGGTTTAACAGATATAAGCTGGGCACCGAATTCATTGGCGGCTGCTTCTGCGATAGTGGTCTTGCCCGTTCCAGGAGGGCCGTACAGCAATAAACCTTGCTGCCGTTCGACACCCCACATCGCCAAAACTTCCGGGTGTCTTATCTGTTCTATTAATTCCGTGATGCGGCCCTTTTCGTAATCGTATCCGCCAATGTCGGCAAGAGTTTTCGGCCGGGTATAACGTGGCTGCACATCAATTTCTGCCTGAGGTGCTGCCGTGAGCTCTATGGGCGGAGCCGCCCTTAGGTTAATTTGGGTTCCTTGACCTTTTTGTTTATAAAGCTCCATTAGCAGTCCTGATAATGCCGCCCCGAACTGATGAAAAGATTTGCCAAAAGCATGCTGCCCATGTTTTAGGCTTGATTCACCTTGGCCAATTTCTCCTTTATGGAGATCGGCATGACAGGTACTAAGAAATACATGTGCTTCGTCCCCTTCTACCATTTCCAGCAAAAACGTATGGCCCATTTCATCTTTTAGCACCGCTAAATCACGTTCGCCCTCTAGTCTCACGCCGGAATAAGCCATAAAGACGTCATTCAGGGCCGTGGCAGAATCATCATCGTGCTGCGTCAGCGTTATTGATGCTTTAAACCCAAACTCACCACCTTCCTGTGCCGAGCCATCGGCCCATACGGTTACCCTATCGATCGGATAGCCAGGGTGTTCATCATCAATAATGACGACGTCTTTTCTATCACTATATACCAGCTGTTCCAAGGGCGCTGCCTGCATGACAATGCCAACATATGGTTCAACCAACACTTCTTCCTTGGGAGTTACTTCGGACATAAAATCCTCCGAAATGTTAACAATATTAACTGCAGTTAACTCCCAAATTTCAATAAAATCAAGTATATGCTAGATTTTTTACTGAATTATGTCCGACACTTTGCCCACTACTTGCTCAAGCTGCACCTTATCTTTGGCCTCGGCGTTTAGCCGCATAACCGGCTCGGTGTTGCTAGCTCTTAGGTTAAACCAGTAGTCTGGATAATCTATCGTCAAGCCATCAAGCATATCTACTTCTCCATTCGGAAAAGCCGCCTCTAAATCCTTAAATACATCCTCTTTTTTACGGCTAGTTTCGTAGTTTTTTTCTGGAATCATTTCGTACAACCGATAATCATCGACTAGTTCCGACAGTTTCTTGCCTGAATTTGTTAAGGCTTGCATGGCGGTTAGGGCCACAATCAAGCCCGAATCGGCTTCGTAATTTTCTTTATAAAAAAAGTGCCCAGTTGTCTCGCCGCCAAACACACCACCGATATCACGAAGCAATTTGCCGACATTAACCCTGCCTGCCTTGCTGCGCACTGGCGTACCGCCCCACTGCCTGATTAACTCTTGGGTTGCCCTGCTAGTCCTGACGTCATGGACAATTTTGCCGCCCGGATATTTTTCTAAATAAAGCTTAGCGACAATGCTCATTAGATCCGACCCGAGCACCAATCGACCTTTGTCATCGACAAACACCGCCCGATCACCATCGCCGTCAAAAGCTATACCAAAATCCAGATGGTTGTCGATAACCCTGTCCATCAAATCTTTTAAGTTTTCGACTACCTGCGGATTGGCTTCATGGTTAGGAAATGTGCCATCGAGATCAAAATACATTTGCTCAACTTCCAGTGGCAGTTTTGGCAAAATATGCGGCAAAATTGCCCCGGCCATGCCGTTACCGGCGTCAATCGCAATTTTGTATGAATTAATCTGCGTAATAAACGACAAACAATGTTTTACCCAATCCTCGGTTACGTTTTTAGGCGTGACATTACCGGGCAGCTGAGCCGCAGGCTTAAAACTATCGCCCAGCACTGCATCGCGGATTTCTGATAAACCAGCATCCAATCCAACTGGTGTAACCTTATCTCGGTAGAGTTTGATGCCGTTATCATCACCAACATTGTGGCTAGCCGTGATTACAGCACCACCGGCCAAATCCCAATTTCCAACTGCAAAATAAACCATATCACTGGTAATCAGCCCCAAATCCCAGACGTCATAGCCTTGAGCATTTAACCCCTTAATAAATTCTTGGGCCAAAGATGCCGAATCCGGCCTCATGTCATAACCAACCGCCACCACCCCAGTCTGAGGTAGCCAATCTGCAAATGCCCTGCCGATCTTGTTTACAATATCTGGTGTAAGCTCACTCCCCACCTTACCGCGCACATCATAAGCCTTAAATATCGCCTCAATAGACATTAGGTCACCTCCAATTAGTAATAATATTGTAGCAATAAAAATACCGCCCTTTGTTTAAAGGCGGAATGATACAAGGATGAAATGAGATTGCAGTAAGGGGTTGTTTGGACGGAGTGTTTTTTGGGGTGGAGTGTGAGGTTAAGTTAGAAAGAAGCGCCAACGAGGCCGGGTGGTTCCTGAAAAACAGGAGTTCATAAGAAGAACATTCCACCCGGCCCGCGGCGATCATGTCACAGCCGAAGCTGTGGTAGCCTGCTGAACTCCCAGTTCACAACGACGTCTGTACGGACGGCCTCGGCCAACTTGTGCCGACGGCGACGAACCGGGTCCTCCTTCTTTGGGAGCTTGTTCTCCAGCTTGTGGTCCAGCTTGTTCGCAGTTGCACGACGCCGCCAAATCGCACCTTTGTGTGCACCGGCCTTGTCGCGTTGCGCTTGCTTGCGCGCCGAACGAACTTGTCGTCCGCCATCTTTGTAATCAGTTGGTTTCATCAGCAAATCCTCACGAGGAAATTCCTCATAGTCCAATGTGACATGCGCTATCTACCGACAGTGCAGGCTGCTTTTAATTAATTTAAAAACAAACTGCACTGCCTTTTTTGCGCAATTACTTACTGCAATCTCAAGGTGCTTTCCTACAAGGCTCAAAAGCCGAGGAAATACTAAACCAATTAGCCAATCTGAAAGATAGGCAAATTTAGTTATATATGATTATACCACTTATATTGCTTTTGTAAATATTCTGAGTACTTACTCAGGATACTAAAACTCAGCAGTTTTAAAGTCGAACGTTCTGAGATTTCAAAAAATAAGCGTCTGATTGGGATTTATCTGCTATATGCTCCAGCAGCCATAGCTCGGCCGCTTCGTCTATTTCGCCAAATTCCAGACTCTCAGCCACTGCATATCTAGGACCTGTTTCTTCATCCGAAATAACTTCGATATCATCAAGATCGCGATATGGCGCAAGTTGGTTTAGATTCAACATGAAACGGCTGGTGCGTTGGGCGCGGATTTGCTTTAGATAAGCTCTTGAAACTGAAGTATCTGTGGATTCAGAGTCAAGTATGTCATCCGGCAAATAAACGAATAGTCTGTCCACTCCGTCACGCTTCAAATGCTTGCGTTTCGGTCTTAGCAGTATCCTCGAGCACGCTTCTGGTACTTGTTCTTTTTTTTGATCAGTCACACCAATGATATAGCGATCAGATGTATCCGGTGTTCTAATCAGGTGACTGTCCAAGGTACGAGCTGTCACCAACCGATCTTGAAGGGCGGCCAGCACGCTGGCTCGGTACTGTGGCAAACTATTTTCAGGAATTTTCATAAAGTCTTTCAATAAATAATATTTTGACAGTCTTTTATTAATTAGTCAAATTTCTAATTTACTATTTGTATAAGAAAGAGTATAATATCTTACATTCCAACCACGGCCAACTGGCCACGACACCAGAAAAGGTGCACTTTAACAATGAGCAAGAAGAATGCATACGGTAGGCTTCACCCAAAGATGGGCGAGGTGTCCTACCTCAAGCCGAGCATGCCTCGCGCTGAAGTGAGAGTAGGGTTCACACCCAGCAACATGTTCATGAGGCTGATGGACTCCGCTGTCGAAGGCGTCGTCGGCGTAGAAGCTGTCATCCCCTCCGACCGGAAGACGATCCTCGTCTTCTCGCCGAACATGGACATGCCGGCATGTCGGAGTGCGTTTGCACAATGGTCCAAGACCGTCGTGCGTGCCATCGCGTCACTCCCAGTCGAAGATCGAGCCTCACTCGAACAGCTCGAGGATGCACCTGCGATCAACGCCATGTGTGCCCATTCGGAGTACGATCACTAGACCCCGTGGTTCGGATTTCCGGATAGAGCTCTGATGACAAAGTCGTCATCATCTCTATCCGGGTTCCGGGCTTGGCTTGTTTAGAACCTTTCGAGGTTCCAGTTAGTTAGTCGTGAGCTTCACTGCCCACCTCCAACCAACCGTACAACAGCCAAGCCCGAATTTCACCCTTTGAATACATTAAAAATACCCCTTAAATTTGGGGTATTTTTATTATCTAAACAAACCTACTTAGGTTCGGCCCCCAGTTTCACGATACGAGCTTACCGAACTTTGAAGTTCACAAATCACCCCTTAGCTTTACTCAATGCCATGATACAATTTCTGCAGTCTAATATGAATAAAATAAATACTCGTGTACTAATGTCTGGCGCTGATTTTTTCAGCGATGCTCAAGCTATTAATGCTCACATGGATGACAAGTTGAGCGTAAGCATAGAAAAAGCCATGAACGAGCATCAGGCTATTCGAGAAGCTCTTATGCAAGCTGGTATTGAGGTTATTAAAGTTGATCCGCCGGCAGATTGCCAAGACGGTGTTTATACTGCCAACTGGGCGCTGACCCGTGGCAACAAAGCTGTAATGGCTCGCTTGCCCAATGCCCGCACTTTAGAGGAGCCAGCAGCCGAGATACATTTAAAAAACTTGGGTTTTGAGATTATTAAAGTGCCTAACAATTGGCGTTTTAGCGGCCAGGGCGATGCTTTGCCCTGCGGAAATTATTTGTTTGCAGGATCCGTTTACCGTACAGATATTGAAGCACACCAGTTTATTGCAGATACTCTTGGTTTTGAGGTTATAAGTCTGCAGACCAAACCTTTACGGAGACTATTTGGGCGTGGCAAACCGGTTATCAATAAATTCAGCGGCTGGCCCGACAGCTACTACTACGATATTGATTTGGCACTTGCAGTAATTAAATCGCCCGATGAATTGCAACCAGGCCTAATTGCATGGTGCCCAGAAGCGTTTATGAAACATTCCGCTGCCAAAATACGCACTTTGCCAGTTGACAAAATCGAAGTTTCTCTAAAAGAAGCCAAAAAGGCCTTTGCTTGTAACCTAGTCAGCACTGGTGAATCTGTTGTTATGAGCGCCTTTGCCCCACACTTCAAGAGTGAACTAGAAAAACGGAATTTAAAAGTATTTACCCCTGTGGTGCAAGAACTCGGCAAAGGTGGCGGCTACATCCGCTGTACCACCCTGACTTTGAATTAGCAATCTGCAGGCTCTATTAGATATTCTCTGTAAAAAGCTAGGGGCGGTTCTACGGTTGTGTTGACCGCTAGCTGACCTACTACGGTAGGATTGTCTTTAAGCCGTCCTGAAATCTCGAAACCCTCTTCTCCTACGCAGACACTTGAGACTGGTTCGAGAACTATCTCTTCCAAATCTGGCATGCTGTCGGCGGGCGAGTCAATATATTTATCTACTAAAAAACTAAGTTTTGGGCGATTTTCAGATGCGCCGAATAAGAGACTGTTGGTAATAACACCGACAGTCTCTATGCCTGGAGTAAAATAAGCTTTCTTTCCTCTCATATGCTTGCAATTATAACTAATTTATGATAATATGTAAATTATAAATATAAGTTAAATATAAATATGTCTCTTAAAGAATCAACCCTTACAACTGCCGAATCCTACCCCTTAAATCCAGTGTCGCTGGAAGCTATAGATGCCTGGTACAGGAGTATTAGGCCGGATGCTAATATAGATGACGTACCCCTACTGACCCACATTGACGCAATTGCCAGCTCAGTACTTCTCAGTTCCAGAGAAACTTTGACTGCTGATCCGGTTGCTCGAACAAGAGCAGCATTAGAAATGACGACAATGGGCGGCAACAAGCTCACCAATCTTATCGCCACTGAAGGCAAAATGGCTTTCCCGTTATTAGACCTCTTAACCGAGCTACCAGAAAGAAAAGACACGCCCTCACCTAACGTAACTTTACGATTGCTTGATTTCGGTGTTCAAATAGCCTCTTCCCTTCGAGAAAATCCCCTTTTAACTCCTGAGGAGCAGCTTACGGCTAATAGCAAGTTAACAAATTTACGCCTGGCCAACCTACATTACGCTCAAAAGCATGTGCCTGAACAGGTCAAAGGTTACAGCGATATTTATATTACTACCGTCCGCCAGGAAGCTAAATTCGCATCAGAATTAATTAAAAATAAACCGATAATTCCATCGGGAGCTGTGTTTGAAGCTTTTATCGGATGCATGAGCAAATACGTAGCATGGCAAACTGAAAATGATGAAACAGTGACCGCTCGACATGCAACCTATAGAGAAGATATGCCTCTTCCAAAACATAAAGGTGGCTCAGGTCACGAAGTAGCTCATGACGTAGTAGTTTTTGGTCCGGTATCGCGCAAAAGACTTCAATGCAAATGGGGGCCTGGTTCTAGCGAGCTTACCAGTCGTTATGATTCGAGAGTTATAACTTCTATTATTGAAACATCTGATAATGGAAAAATGTCTAACAATACTGCAATGGCTAGGGCATTCGATGCGATAGCCACAAGTTCCCGAACCGATAGCGCCTATGAATGTGATGTTATGTCGGAACGCTACAAATTAGACAGCATCGTTAGCGAAGTTGCTAAACCGGTTACACGAGTATTATCCGGCGTAGCAATTCAAGCTTCAGGTATTTAAGGAATACTCCTCAGTGCTTCGCGGACGGTGGCGATTTCGTCCCATGGGTGTTCTGTGACGCGATCAGGATTGTGGTCGTCCTGCTGCAAGTGCCTTAATTCCGCCGCACGTGGCCCGTTGCGTAGAATATCTTTTTCGTGACCTTTGCCCAAAAACAACACCGTATCGCCCTTGTTGGCACGTGAAATTGCAAATTTTATTGCCTCTGGCCGATCGTGCACTAAGAACAAATTTTTATCTCGGACCTTGCCGGCCTCTTCTGCCCCGCCAGCAATCTGGTTCATAATTTCATTGCCATCAATATCGCGGTCGTCCTCTTCAGTCACGATGACTTCGTCCGCGTACTCACCCGCCAACCGTCCTTGTACCGCACGCTTGGCTTCGTCGCGCCGGCCCGCCGAACCGAACAACACAATTAATTTGCCTTTTACGACCGGTCGAAGATCTTTGAACAATTTTTCGAAACTGTCCGGCGTATGGGCATAATCAACGATGACATCAAAATCCTGGCCTTCGTTCAACGGCTCCATCCTACCTTCGACGCGTCTTAGTGCTGAAATACCCTTTTCAATCTGCTCTTTGGTGAGCCCAACTGCTCCACCAACGGCTGCGGCTGCAAGTGAGTTATAGACATTGAATTCGCCTGGGATATGACATTCTATGCGAAGTTCTCGGCCTTCGTAAACTGCCTGATATCGAGATCCACCAGGGGTCAACTTGACGTTCTGAGCTTTTAGATCGCCTTTGTTTATACCATATGTGATCGGGTGGGCTATGTCGGCCGTGAACAGCTCGGCGC